>DATJTX010000024.1 GCA_035502855.1 Candidatus Baltobacteraceae bacterium | reverse complement strand
CTGGTGGTCATCGTGGGCCTCGGAACGGCCTTGTGGACGGTGGAGTTCGCGCCGCCGTGGGGACAGCGCGTGATCCGCTTCATGGTCGACGTGCTCGCCGGCATCCCCTCGATCGTCGTGGGGTACTTTCTTTACGTCGCGCTCGTGCAGATCGCCGGCTGGGGGTTTTCGCTCACCGCGGGCGCGCTCGCGCTCACGATCTTCATGCTGCCCTACGTCGTGCGCGCTGCCGACGTCGCGCTCACCAACGTGCCGACCGCGCTCAAAGAAGGCGCGGTGGCGCTGGGCGCGCGTCCGGCAATGGTGATTTCGTCGATCAATTTTCCGTTTGCACTGCCCGGCATCCTCACCGGCGTACTGGTTGCAACCGGCATCGGCCTGGGCGAAACGGCGCCGCTGATCTACACCGCCGGCTGGTCGAACTACATGCCCAACCTCGCGCTCACGCACTCGCCGGTCGGCTACCTGACCTACGTGGTGTGGACCTACATCAGTCAGCCGTTCGAGCAATCGCACCAGCTCGCGTATGCGGCCGCGGCGCTGCTGATGATCTTCGTCTTCCTGACGAATCTGCTCGCCCGCAGCTTCGTCGAATACAAACTCGGCGGCAACCGCCAGCGCTAGACACCCGGTTCTTGCCCGCGGGATGACAGTTGCTCCGTCTCCTCTGTCAGTGCTCCAGTGTGAGCGGGGCGAAGCCGGCCGGCGGTTTATTCTCGCCGGGAATGACGTCGGGACGGATGCCGAGCGAGGCGCACGACATTTTCGGCGGGACACCGATGTCGTCGACGATCGCGGCACTCGCCGGAATCGGTGCTTTCGTTCCGGAGAGCCGTTCGGGATCGAGCGCGCTGAGCAGATCCGAGAGCGCGAGGTTGGTGTCACGCGGACCTTCCGGCATGTACGGCGCTTCGTCCGGAAGCGTGGCGAGGGGCGGCGTTTCGAAAATCTTACTGATCATCTTGGCGAACGAGGTGTGATCGGCCAGATCGTGATCGATCGCGTGATCGCGGGCGAAGGGCGAGATGATGATCGCCGGTACCCGCGGTCCGTCACCGCACGGATGACCGTCGGGGCAGCGCTCGAATTGCGGCGGCGCCGCGTGATCGTAGAACCCTTCGGAATCGTCCCAGGTGATGAGGATCAGTGAGTCCTTCCAGTACTTGCTCTTGGCGATCGCGTTGACGAATTTTGCGACGAACGCCTCGGAAACTTGCGAATCCGAATACCCGGGGTGATCGTCGTCACCCTGAAAATACGTCTGCACGTACGGATTGGGGTCGGCGGGTTTGAAACCGAACGGATCGATGTAGCCGCCCTTGACGAAGATCACGCCGCGATCACCGAGCGTGCCGTTTTCGATCCGGGGGATCAGTTCGCGCACGTCGTGCACGCCGCTCCAGTAGTACGGGTTCTCGCGCAAGTAGCCGAAGTATTGCACCGCGTTGTGGTGCGTGACGTACGCAAAGTTCGTGGTGCGGCCCTTCGGAAACGAATACCCGACTTGATACCAGCCCCACGGCACCGCGTCGTGCCCTTGTTGTATGAGGTCCTTGACATCGTCCTTGATGTCGTCGTTGTCGCGTTTGGCGTGGACGGCTTCCTTACCGGAGAGGGAGAGCATGAGGGTCGCGAAGGTGAGATCGTACTGTCCCGTTCCCGGAACCGGATTCGAACCGTTGCCGTACGGCCCGAAACTCGGCGCGGTGTCGTTCACGACCGGAACGCCGGGCCCGGTGGAATTAGCGGCGACTTGCTCATCGGCATGGCGCGCCCATTGCGTTTGGCCCGTTTGCGCCGCGATCAGGTCGATGTTGCCGGGCGTCGACGGACCGTACATCGCTTGAAAGAAGTGGTCGAACAGGGTGAAGTTGTGGGCGTACATCCACAGATACGGGACCGTATCGCAGTCCTCGAACGCCATCGTCAGCAGCCCGACGCGCTGCGCGTCTTCGCGCGAATAACCCCTGGCCAGGAGTCCGAACTCCTCGGTACTCACGAAGAGATCCATGCGGCCGCCGTCGCTCTTGGTGATGAGCGCGGGGCGTGAATGATCCGCGTCGGCGGTGTCCGGGGTCGTAATGCGAAAGGGGGTGACCCACTGGTTGCCGAGCGGATCGTACTGGCGAAATCCTTGCGTCTGCGCCATCGTCGTCGTGAGATTGTCGGCGCCGGGGAAGGTGCCGAAATACGAATCGAACGAGCGGTTCTCCTGATAGATCACGAAGACGTGCTTGATCTTTTGGCGAACGAGCGCGAGTAGTGCGGGATCGATCTGCGGCGCCGGCGGCGGTTCTTGTGCCGGCACGGGGAGGGTTGGCGCCAACAGCGCGAGCGACGCGCAGCATGCAACGATGAGGCGTTTCATGCGGTCGAGTTCGAGAAGCGCTCCTTCGGTCATGCCGGATATTAACGGACGATGAAGAAGCTGCACGGAGTATTAAGCGGAGGCTCGAGCAATGAATCGCAGCGAATTTCTATATGGAGGAACCGCGCTGGTGGCAACGGCCTCCGTGACGGATCCGTTCGCACCTTCACCTGGCGCCTGGCGTACGTTCCGGCTCGTCACCGACCTTTCGTTTTCTCGCGAAGGCGCGGTGCAGGCATGGGTTCCGATTCCCTCGTTCACGCAGGCGAGTTGGATGAAGCCGCTGCGCAGCGAACAGAGCGGCAATGCCGCCATCGTTCAGGTCGCGAAAGACCCCATCTGGGGCGCGGGATTCGTTCACGCGCAGTGGCCCGCCGGCTTTCCGGAGAACGGCGCCGCGCGCACGCTGCGGGTCACCTCCTACGCCTCGACGCGCGATCTCGCGGTCGATCTGCAGCGTCCGGTCAGGGCCACTGCGCTGGCGGCGGCGCAGCGCGAACGTTACCTCGCGGCAACGACGTTTATTCCAACCGACGGCATCGTGAAAAAGACGGCCGATACGATCACGGCGGGTGCGACGAGCGATCTCGAAAAGGCGCGCCGCATCTACGCCTGGATCATCGAGAACACGTATCGCAAAGCCTCGGTGCGCGGCTGCGGGTTGGGCAACATCGACTTCTTGTTGGAGACCGGTGACTTGGGCGGAAAGTGCGCCGACATCAACGGACTGGCCGTCGGGCTCGCGCGCGCGTCCGGAATTCCGGCTCGCGATCTGTTCGGCGTTCGCGTCGCGCCCTCGCGCTTCGGTTACAAAAGCCTGGGCGCGAATTCTCCCACGATCACCAAGGCGCAGCATTGCCGCGCCGAATTCTATCTGGCCGATTACGGCTGGGTGCCGGTGGATCCGGCCGACGTTCGCAAGGTGATCCTGGAAGAACCGCCCGGAAATCTTGCCGCGAATAATCCCAAGGTCATCGACGCGCGCGAAACGCTATTCGGCGCGTGGGAGGGGAACTACGTGGCCTACAACGACGGACACGACATCGCATTGCCCGGCTCGAGCGGCAAGCCGGTGCCGTTCCTGATGTATCCGCAAGCCGAAGTCGACGGCCAACGTCTCGACAGCCTCGATGCCGCGCATTTCGTCTATGAGATCCACAGTGCGAGTGGGTGACCCGCTGCCGCCGGAGGTGGCGGCGCTGGGGATACCGCTCCCCGCGCTGATCGTGTGGCTGCGACACGTTGGTTGAACGTTCTTCCAAGAACCGCTCGCGCAGTTGCGTGAGTTCGACCAACAGCATCCGGACCGGCGAATTACCGTGCGCTTCGTGACGATCGGCTCGCAGGCGAAGGCGGAAGCGTTTTGCGGCCGGCAAGGCGCGGCCGCGCTGTGCATCGGCGACGAGGACAAGCGCACCTATCGCGCGATGGGTTTGGAAAATTACAATCTGCTCAAACTCTTCAGCGATAAGGCGTTGAAGAAGCGGCGCGCGGAAAACAAGGCGGCGGGTTTCTCGCAAAACTGGGGCGCGACCAAACTCGCCGACGGTGCGCAATTGCCCGGCGCCGCCATCATCGATGCGAGCGGCACGATCCGCTGGCTCCATCGCGGCGCGCATCCCGGCGATCTGCCGCCGATGCGCGAGATGTTGGAGCACGCATGAACCGGCCGGCCGTCGGGTATCTCCTGGCCGCCGTGACGCTTGCGATCCTTGCGCTGACGTGGGGTTCTTTTTTCGCACCGGTCGAGCATACGAGTTTCGGCGTGGCGAAGGTTGCCGACGGCGCGAACGCGCGGGTGACGCGGGTCGTGTCCGGCTCGAGCGCGGATCGCGCGGGGATCCGTCCGGGCGACGTCGTCGACCTGGGCGCGCTCAACTTATCCGACCGCTACCGCTTGCAGGTCGACCGGTCACCGGTGGGGACGCCGCTCACCGTCACGATAATCGGCTCCGGTCAACCTCGCAGCGTTACACTGCACGCGCAGCGCGAGACGATACTTCCGCTCAAAACCGACTGGATCGCGGCAACGCTGGCCGGGGCGACGGTCGCGTTGTTGATCATCGCGCTGATCGTCGCGCGCCGCCCATCGCTTGCAACGGCTGCGCTCGTCCTCTATGGAGCCGGCGCGGGGCAAAGCTTTCCGTTCATCGCCGAGTTTTCGTGGATACCGAATCCGCTGTTCGGAGCCGTGGCGGCATTGCTCAATCTCGTGAATGCGGGACTGCCGATCTGCGCGCTCCTTCCGTTCGTCGTTCGCTTCCCCGAAGCACCGCAGACGCCGGCGGCCCGCATGACGGCTCGCGCCGCCGACACGATCTTCTTTCTTGCCGTCGTCGTCATCGGCATTCAGATGATCTACGAGCCTCTCGTATTCCTTACGTGGGGTGGATTCGACGCATGGTCGCTCTACATCGAACTCGGGCTGGTCTTCGTTTTCGCCGCGATCGGCTATCAACGCAGCAGCGGCGAGCAGCGGCGCCGGATCGCATGGGTGCTCATCGGTTTGCTCGTCGCGGCCATCGGCTATACCGCGTTCGCGGTTCTCGACGTCGCGATTCTCGGGGCGGGCGGGTTTTTGGGAGCGCCGCAACAGCTCGGCACAGTTATCCAAGCCGGCGCCGACGTCTGTTTGCTGCTGCAAGCGGCGCTGCCGGTTGCGCTCGGCTATGCGATCCTGCGCCATCGCGTCTTGGACATCGGGTTTGCACTGAATCGGACGCTGGTCTACGGCGTGATGACCGCGCTGGTCGTCATCGTCGTCAGCCTGGTCGACTGGCTGACGAACCGCATCCTCAGCGAAGAGCGGCTCGCGCTCGCGGTCGAAGCGCTGGTCACGATCGGCTTCGGCGTCGCGCTGAACTGGATTCACAGCCGCACCGAACGCCTGATCGATCGGGTGGTGTTCCGCGCGCGGCACCTCGCCGAAAAACGTATCGAGTATCGCATCGGGGCGCTCGACTTCGCGTCGACCGACGCGTTCGTCGACGATGCGGTGGCCGCCGAAGCGCCGCGCATCCTCGCCCTGCAGTCGGCGGCGGTGTTCCGCCGGGTCGCCGGCGGTGAACCGTTCCGGCGAACGGCCGCTGCTGGATGGTCGGCGCGTGACGCATCCGAGATCGGCGAGGATTCACTGCTGGTGACGACGTTACGATCGCTCGAACGCGCGATCGTCCTCGAGGACGTGGCGATCCAGGACGACCGCTTTCCGCAAGGCAGCACGGCGCCGGCGCTTGCGATCCCGATCATCTCGCAGCACGACCTGATCGGATTCGCGCTCTTCGGGAACCGCCGCGACGGCGCGCTGCCCGATCCCGAAGAAATCGCGCTGCTTGTGCGGCTCTGCCGCGCCGCCGGCGGAAGTTACGCCATGGTCGAGGCGCGGCGGTGGCGCGAGCACGCAGCCGATCTGGAACGCTCGATGGCAGCCATGACGCCCTTGTGAGTAGCGCGGCAACGATTCCGCCGATGCGCGAGATGTTGGATCGGGCCTTGCTGTACGAGCGGTAAGACTGCGTATATAATGATCGGACGATGGGTGTCAGCACGAGGGTGGTGCTGGCGGTCGTACTTGCACTTGCATTGCTCGACGCGCAAGCGAGCGCGCAGCAGGTTATTGCAAACGGCACGACCGTAACGGTCAACGGCGGCTCCGTCAACACGAATGCGAGCGGCTCATCCGGCTTCGCGCTGTGGGCGCTCAACAACGGCGTTATCACGACGACCGGGCCGGTGAGCATAAGCACGACCGGCAGCGGCGCGAACGGTGTCGTCGCCCAGTCCGGCGGAACGATCACGTTGTTCAAGGGCACGACGATCTATCCGAACGCGGCGGGCACGTCGGCGCTTTTCGCAACCGGCGCCGGTTCCATCATTACCGCCAACGGTATCACGACCGCGACGAGCGGGAGCGGATCCAATGCGATCGTCGCCGCGGACGGCGGCACCGTCAATCTCCTGGGTGGTTCAACCGTCTTCATCAACGGAAGCAACAGCTACGGTGTGTACGCAACCGGCGGCGGCTCCATTACCGTCAACGGCGCGTCGATCACGACGAGCGGCAGCGGTTCGACCGCGATCGCTGCCGATAGCGGCGGCACGATCAGCGTGCTCAACGGCACGGCGATCACCGTGAATCAAAATAATGCCTACGGCCTTTTTGCGACCGGCACCGGAACGCAAATTACCTCGCAAGGCACGACGATTCGCATCAACGGGAGCGGCGGGGGCGGTGCGGCTTCCGAATACGGGGCGACGCTCTCGCTGAGCGGCGGCTCGATCACCTCGGGTAATTCGAACGCACCCGGACTGCTTACACTCGGATCAGGCGCGTCACTGAGTGCGAACGGCGTCACGATTACGACGACGGGCACGAATTCGCAAGGCGCTGTGATCGAAGGCGCGACCAGCATGAATCTCGCCGGCAGCACGGTCCTCACGCAAGGCTCCGGTTCGGCCGCGATCTTTGCGCAGGCTTTCGGCGGCGCGGGCACCGGGACGATCACCATCTCAAGCAGTACGCTCACCTCGAATCAAAGCTACGGGATCTATGTCACCGGTACCGGGCTGGATGCAACGCTGACGAATTCATCGTTGAGCGGTGCCAATCTGCTGGGCGTCGTCAATACGGGGACGCTCAATCTCGTCGCCGATCAGTCATCGCACCTTACGGGAGCCGCGCTCACAGAAATCGGCAGCACGTCGAACATGTGGCTGCTCAACGGCTCACTCTGGACGATGAAGGGGGCTTCGAATCTCACCAATCTCACCCTCGATAACGGTACGCTGCAGTTCGGAGCGAATAACGTCAGCCTGCTCGTTGGCAATCCGATCACGCTCAATCCCCAAGGCGGAACGATCGACAGCAACGGCCATAACGGCACCATTCAGTCGCCGTTCACGGGGGGCGGGTCGCTGATAAAAATCGGCAGCGGCACCGTCACGCTGACCGGCGCGAACAGCGACTACACCGGCGCGACGTTCATCCAGGCCGGCACGCTTCAAGCCGGCGCGACCAACGTGCTCAGTCCGAACTCCGAGATGAACATCGGCGCGAACGGCACGCTCAATCTCGGCGGCTTCAGTCAATCCGTTGCTGCTCTCAATAATGCGGGCCTCTTCGATTTCGGCACGGCAACACCGGCCGGCACGATCCTCACGGTGAACGGTAACTACAACGGCTACGGCGGCACGATTCACTTCAACACCATTCTCGGTGACGACAACTCGACCAGCGACGAGATGATCGTCAAAGGCGACACTACCGGAAATACCAACGTACTCGTGACCAATGCCGGCGGCGCCGGGGCAGCCACGTTCGGCGACGGCATCTTGCTGATTGAAGTCGGAGGTCTTTCCGATGGAATCTTCACGTTGCAGGGCCGCGTCGCCGCCGGAGCCTACGAATACAATCTCTTCCAGGGCGGGATCGGTGCCGATGCAGACGACGGCGATTGGTACTTGCGCACGCAAATGAACGCACCGCCGACCGCGCCGCCAACGACCGCTCCGCCGACGGCCGCTCCGCCAACGCCGGTACCGCCCACCGAACCACCGTTCCCAACGCCGACGGTTCCGCCGTCATCAGCGCCGACGGATCCGCCGGAAACGACCCCGCCGCCGGTGCCGACGACTGCCCCCAGCGGCACACCGCCGGCACCGCCGAGCGCGTCGCCCGATCCGTCGATTTCGCCGCTGCCCACTGCCGCGCCGACGTCGACGCCCGAACCCACGCCGGTGCCGACAAAAGTACCGGAAGAGGTGCAAACCCCGCTTCCCGACTATCGCGTCGAAGTGCCGACCGACATGGCCGCGCAGGCGCTTGCGAGCACGTACGGTTTAACCATGCTCGGAACGTATCACGACCGCGCCGGAGGCTACACGCAGTCAGGACGCGGATGGGCGCGTATCTTCGGTATAAACGGATCAACCGACTACAGCGGCAGCGGTATGGGTGGACGGCTCGCAAGTTTCCAGCAATTCGGCCCGTCGTATACGTACTACGGAACCGGCATCGAAGTCGGTGAGGATTTGTATCGACGCACAAGCGACGACGGCGCCGCGGAAGCCGGTGGGCTTTACGTGGGCCTCGGTAATGCCGGCGCGCAAGTGCAAACCGTCTACAGCACGAGCACCGCCGGTACGACGACGCTCAATGGCTATACCCTCGGCCTTTACCTCACGCACCAGACCGTCAAGGGCGCGTATCTCGACGGCGTCGGCCAATTCACTTGGTATCAAAATATTCAGGCGCGCTCGATCCTCGGCCAAGATTTGCACTCCGAGGGCGGTGCGTATGCTTTCTCGCTCGAAGGCGGCGCGACGCCGGTTTCGCTCGGGCACGGCTACTTGCTCGAACCGCAAGCACAATTCATATACCAATATGTCTCGCTCTTGAGTGGCGCGGATGAATTCGGGCTCATCAGCTTCGCCCCGAGTAGCGCGTTGTACGGTCGACTGGGCCTGCGCCTGGCGAGAACCTGGTCCGCAAGCGCGCGCCCGGTTTCCGCGTGGGCGCGCGTCAATGTTTGGGATAGCTTCAACGCCGTTGCGAACACGACATTTGCCGATCTCGACGGCGCGAACGCCGTTACGCTGCCGACCGCGCTCGGCGGAAGCTGGGTGCAGGGCGGCGTCGGCATCAGCGCTCAGATCTCACCGAGCACCAGCATCTTCCTCACCGGAAACTATCAGCACGGTCTTGGCCAAGCGACCAGCCACGGAGTGAGCGGGTATCTCGGCGCGAGATTGAAGTGGTAGAGCGCGATCGGAGTCATCGATGAACGAAGTAGAAGTTGAACACGTCAACTATCAGATGCCGCCGCAGGTGGGGTTTACCGTCGCGCATTTTCTCACGGTAAGCAACGTCGAGCGATCGGTGCGCTTTTACGAAACGGTCTTCGGCGGAAAAGTTACGCGCCGAAGCCTGCTCGGAGACAATGACCCGGCGTACGTTCAAATCGCGAACACCTGGCTCATCTTCAACCCTGGAGGCGGTCCGACGCCCGACAAACCGACCGTGACGCTCACGACACCACGCGATCCCGATGAAGTGAGTAGCTTCATGAACCTTCGCGTGGCCGATATTCAAGCATGCTACGAGCTCTGGCGAAGCAGAGGCGCGACGTTTCTCACCGAGCCGATCGAGAAGTATGGCGAGACCCGTTGCTACATTCGCGACCCCGACGGTTACATTATAGAAGTGGGGCAAAGCAAGCCCGGATTCTTCGATCAGAACTAGGCCGCGCTAGCGCAACCGCGCTCGCTACCCGTACGTGAACCCGGATTTGCTCTGCCCGACCTCGATGATGTAGCCGTCGGGATCGCGGATGTAGCAGCGCGTTTCGCCGTACTTGTCTAGGGGTTCGGTAAGGAACGTCGCTCCTCTACTCTTCCATAACTGGTAGCACGCCTGAATGTCGGCCACACGAATATTCATGAAGCTGCTGAACTCGTTGGGGTTGGGAGGCGTGGTGAGCGTCACGGTCGGTTTGTCCGGTGTCGGACCACCCCCGACGTTGATGATGAGCCACGTGTTTGCGATCTTGATGTAGGGCGGTGCGTCACCGTCGCCCATGCTCACGATCTCGCCACCGAAGACGTTTTTGTAGAATTCGGCGGATCGTTTAAGGTCGGCCACCGTGAGAAAGTGGGCGATCGTAAATCCCTCCTGCGGTGGCATCTGATAGCTCTGCTGCTCGACTTGTACTTCGTCCATTTCATTCTCCATTATGACGCCTGCGCTTTGCCGGCCTCGATCATCATCGTCGCGAGCACCTCGTAGGCGGCCCTCCACGCCGCGCGCGCGTCCGGCCCGAATGCGGATCCCAGGTGCGCTTCGAGGGCCCAGAGCAGCGCGTCGCACACCGTGTCGTAATCGTTCGTTTTGACACCGTAGTCGACGTGACGGCGCCCCAGCACTTGCACGAACGGCGCGATCCCATCGAGGTCGTCGAGGCCTTTCACGGCGATGGCGAGCTTCTCCATAAAACGCGCGCTCTGCACCGCCATGTCGATCTTGAAGAGCGGTGCCAGTGCCGGGTTTAGTTCGAACAAACGCCCGTAGAACATCGCGGCCACGCGATCGGCCATCGGGTCGACCTGCGCGAAACTCGCCTGCACCAGGCTACATTCGTCAGCGGTCAGTTGAGTCCGCATCGCGTTTTCTCACGATGGCCAAGTGCGCACGGGAACGGCTTCGTCCGGTCGTGACCCGTTCCAGCAATCGCTGATAGATCGCGCTTGCCAGTGCACGCCCGGCACCGGCCTGGGCCTGATGAAGCTCTGCTTGCGCCTCCCGGAGCTTCTCTTCGGCAAGCAGCTGGCGATAGATCGCCGAGGAGATCGAACGCCCCGCGGCCGCCTGTACCTGGTGCGCGATCGTGGCCGCTTCGGGGAGTGCGAGCTCGAACAGCCGCGCGCGCTCGCGGCTGGACAGGCGCAGAACG
Source organism: Candidatus Baltobacteraceae bacterium (assembly GCA_035502855.1). Taxonomy (NCBI): domain Bacteria; kingdom Bacillati; phylum Vulcanimicrobiota; class Vulcanimicrobiia; order Vulcanimicrobiales; family Vulcanimicrobiaceae; species Vulcanimicrobiaceae bacterium. The sequence goes on along the minus strand of DATJTX010000024.1, from coordinate 225,789 downwards.
GCGGCGACGCGCTGAACGAACGCCGTGGAAAAGTGCCGGCTGCCGTCACCGGACTCGAATGATGCGTACCACCGCGACGAGACCCCGACCAGCTCGGCGATCTCTTCGCGACGCAGCCCCGGACGGTGGCGGCGAGAGGCCGGCAGCCCGACGTCCTCGGGTCGCAGCCGAGCGCGCGCGGTCACCAGGAGCGCGGAGCGCTCCGAGCGACCGGCGGGATCGCGAAAGTATGCTTTCACCCGGCTCCTTGATGAGGAGCCCCTATCGTACACCTTGCCTGGGGAAAAGGGAACTTCCAGTTCGTCGATTATCGCCGCTTGGGATTCTACGATGGCTGCATGAGTACAATGACGGTCGATTCCGTTCGAATGGAAGCATCGCTCGGTGCGTATATGTTGGGCGCATACCTGAGGATGCTGCGCGAACGGGTTCCCTCCACGGCATGCACACTCGGGGAGCATAAGCGCCTCCCCGTGCGATGCGGCCGGCGCGTGACGCAAGAAGAGATTGCGGAGGTCGTCGGCGTGAGCCGCGGGTGGTATCGCCAGCTCGAGGGGGGCGCGGGGGCGCGTGCCTCGGTCAAACTGCTTGCTCGCCTCTCCGACGCGCTGATGGCGACGCCCGGTGAGCGTGTCACACTCTTCGCCCTTGCCCTACCCGAGATGAGGCGGGGACCGGCACCTTAGGCCGTTGGCGCGTGCTGCCGCGGATCAAAGAGCGTCGACGTCGATCACCGCCTGCGAGAACGCCGCCGGAGCTTCTTGGGGCACGTTGTGTCCGATGCCCGTCAGAATTCGGTGATCGTACTTGCCCGAGAACTTTGCGCGATACGCCGTTCCGCTCGCGTTCGCTCCGTCGAAGTCGCTTGCGATCGTGATGGTGGGCACCGAAATCACCGGGAGCGCGGCGATCTTGCGCTCGAGCGCGTCGTACTTCGATTCGCCCTTGGCAAGGCCGAGACGCCAGCGATAGTCGTGAATCACGATCGCAACGTGATCGGGATTCTTGAATGCCTGGGCGGTGCGCTCGTAAGTGGCTCTATCGAAGTTCCACTTCGGCGACACGGTTTGCCAGATGAGCAGATTGAAATCATCGGTATTTTGCGTGTACCCGAGCACGCCGCGCTCGGTGGAGAAATAATATTGGTACCACCAACCGAGTTCGGCCTTGGGCGGCAGCGGCTGTTGCTGAGCCTGGGGGGTCGTGAGCAGATAGCCGCTCACGGAAACGAGGCCTTTCACGCGCTCGGGCCAGAGCGCGGCGACGATGTCCACCGTGCGCGATCCCCAATCGAACCCGCCGAGGATCGCTTTTTTGATCTCGAGCGCGTCCATGAGATTGAGGACGTCGAGCGCGACGGCCGATTGTTGCGCATTGCGGAACGTTTCGCTCGAGAGAAACCGCGTCGAGCCATACCCGCGCAGATAGGGCACGATCACGCGATACCCGTGAGATGCGAGCAGCGGCGCAACGTCGACGTAGCTGTGGATGTCGTAGGGCCAGCCGTGCAAGAGAACGACGGCCGGACCGTCGGCGGGGCCGGACTCGGCGTAGCCGATGTTCAAGGGCCCGGCATCGATCTGTTTGCGTGAGGGAAACGAGGTGCGGGTTGCGCTCGCCGCGTGCGCAGGTTCCGCCGCGCCGAGTTGCGCGGAAGCCACCGCCATGGCAGCCGCACCCAGGAAGTAGCGTCGATTAAACATGGAAGAACCATAGCAGCAGCGGCAGCGGAAGTCTGCACACTATTTGTGACCAGACACTGCACTGCGGATTGGCTAGCGTGATGAAGATGCCGAACGATCTTGGGTTGTTCATCCTGCGCGTCGTTGCGGGCGGCTACGTTATCAAGTACGGTCTGCCGAAGCTGCGTGATGCCGACGGGGCGTTCGCAAAGGAATTTGAAAGTCTCGGGTTTCGTCCCGCCGGCACGTACGTCACGCGAGCCGGCCTCGTCGAAACAACCGCCGGCGCGCTCGTGGTGCTCGGTGCACTCGGCCCGGTTGGACCGGCGATGCTGCTTGCCGACATGATTATCGCGGCGGTGGCCACTACGATTCGGGCGAAACGCTTTGACCTCGACCAGCGCGAAGAGGAGGCGCTGTTCGCCGCGATCGCCGTACTCCTTGCGCTCGGGGGACCCGGAGCGATCTCCGCCGACTCGTGGCTAGATGTTCGCCTCTTCGACCGCTCATGGCTTCGATATCTATCGGTGTGCGCGGCACTGGCCGGCTCCGCATACGTGCTTTCGCAGCGAGCCTAAGGGGAGCGCATGCCTTTTCTAGGGCAGGCGCATCGTTGCGCGTAAGAATCGGTCGTGCAGCGCGGGCGGCAGCAGCGCCATCAGTGCGCCGAGGCGCGCCGGCGCGCCGATGATGTGATGCGCCTTGGGCTTGCGCGCGGTTAGCGCGTGCACGATCGCCTCCGCGACGAGCGCGGGTGGTAGTCCGGCGCGTTCCTCGGTTTGCGTCGCCTGCACGAGCGATTCGACGGCGGTGCGATAGTACGGCGGAGCGTCCTGCGGCAGGCGGGCGAGCATCGCGTCGCGCTGCGCGCGGCCCTTGCGCCAGATCGGTGTCGCGACCGATCCGGGTTCGATCAGGCAAACGTCGATGCCGGACGGCCGCAGCTCGATCCGCAGCGCGTCGGCGAACGCGCGCAGCGCGAATTTCGAGGCGCTATAGGCCGACATGTACGGTATCGCGACCAGCCCGGCAACCGAACCGACGAACACGATCCGCGACGGCCGTTCGCGCAGGAGCGGGAGAAAGGCTTGCGTGAGCGCGACCGCGCCGAACACGTTGACGTCGAATTGCGCGCGCAGCGCGTCGAGCGGGAGCGATTCGAGCGGTCCGCCGAGCGCGATGCCCGCATTGTTCACCAGACCCGTCAGGGCGACGCCGCCGGCGCGTACCGCGTCGCGTGCCGCTGCGATCGAAGCAGGATCGGTCACGTCGAGCCGGAGCGCGCGTACGTTGCGATGCAGGGCCTGGGCAGCCGCCGCATCAGCCTCGGTGCGCACGCCGGCGTAGGCGATCATTCCGGCGCGCGCGATCGCCGTCACCGCGGCGGCGCCGATGCCGCTCGACGCGCCGCTAACGAGAACCGCGTGCACGTTCGGCGCGCGCGTCGCGATTGAGACGGTGTTGGATGCGCGGGTGACCGAAGACGACGTCGAGCAGTCCCGGGAAGGCGCGCGCGAGGACGATCGGCAGCACGTAGCGCTTGGGAACGATGCGCACGCGCCGCGGGCGGCGCACCGCATCGACGATCGCGTCGGCGACGACGTCGGGGCTGGGCAATCCCTCACCCATCGCCGCGTTCATCGCCGTGCGCACGAAGCCCGGTTCGATCAACGTGACGCGCACGCCGTGCGAGCGCACCTCGCGGCGAACCGAATCGGTCAGGCCGCGCATCCCGAATTTCGACGCGGAGTACACACCCATCACGCCCGCTTCGCCGGCGATCGAGCCGACGTTGACGATCGAACCGCAGCCCTGCGCTTTCATCACCGGCAACGCCGCGTGCATCAAACGCGCGCATCCGACCAGGTTCACGTTGAACACGAGCGCGATTTCCTCATCGGTGCTTTCGCACAGGGAGGGCGCCGACCCGATGCCGGCGAGGTTCACCAGCACGTCGATCCGTCCGAATCTCTGCAGCGAAAGCTCGATCAGCCGGTCGATCTGCGCGCGCTCGGTGACGTCGACGGAAACGGCGAGCGCCTGGACTCCGGCCTCGCGCGCTTCGCGAGCGCGTTCTTCGAGCGGCGCGCGTTCGCTTTCGGGTGCGGCGAGCGTGAGATTCGCGCCGGCGCGCGCGAACGCGCGTGCCGTTGCCGAACCGATGCCGCCCGAGGCACCGACGATGACGACGCTCGCCCCGGTCAGCCGCATGTTACGCGCGGGCGAACGAACGCACCGTCTGCTTGGCGCGATCGAACGCGTTCGCTCCGGTCAGAGCGATGCGAGCGAGCGTGGGCACGACGCGCGGCCGCAGCAAGCGCGGATCGAAGCTCGCCATGTAGGCCGCGTTCTCGTCGAGACAGGCCTGGATGAATTTCTGCAGCGTGAGATCGGCGAAGATGTCGCCCGCCGCGGCCATGCCCTTCTCGGAGGTGTTCGCTGCGCCGGCGCGCCCGAGGGTTTTCTTGAGCGCGCGCAGATAGCCGATCGCGGTTGGAATCACTTGCAGCGGCGGCATCCCGTATCCGCGCACGCAGCGCTCGTAGGTAATCCAGTTGACGAAGAAGACGATGTGACGCGCTTCTTCGTACATCACCCGGGAGAAAAGCGAGGTCAGCGCGTCCGGCAGAAAACGCACCTGCCGCGCGATGCGGAAGATGCCGAAACCGACGAACGAATCGAGACATTCGTTGTAGCCGAAATCGATGAACGCTTGGCGTCCGCCGTAGGGAGCCGCAGGACCGGCCTTTCCGTCGAGCCCGTAGCGCTCGACCAATGTGGCAAGCATGCGGCCATGGCGATCCTCTTCGTAGCCCTGCAGACGAAGCGCTTGAACGATCAGCGCGTCCTTTTGTGACCGCGCGAACGACTCGAGCGTGGCGCCCGCGTTGACCTCGACCTGAAGCGCCATGCTCCAGACCGGAATCGAGCGCAAGATGTCGAGTGACGCCGGGTCGAGCTGCGGCCAGGGCAGGTCGCGGGGCTCATAGGCTTCGTGCGATTCGATGAACGAACGGCAGAAGAGCTCCTTGTGTTCCGGGCTCCCAATTCGCATGGGGCGTCCTTTCGCTTCGCCGCTAAAATGCCATTTCATAATCGACGGTGAAGTGATGCGGATGATTCGGCGTTCCTGTGCGATGGTATTCATCGCCGTACTCTTTCTCGTGCCGTGGCGCGCCGGGGCCGCTGAACATGGGTTCGGTCCTCCCCCACTGGTTCCGGCGGCGGACGTCGGCAAGCTCGTCGAGTCGGTTTCGGTGGAGACCTTCGGCGTGGTCAAGCCCGCGTTCGTCTATCGCTTTCTTGCGCTGCATCGCGGCGAGCGGCTCAGTCAGGACGCCGTCGCTCATGACTACTCCAACCTCGCGCACCTCGGTCCGTATAATGCGCGTCTCGAAGTCCATCCGGGAAGCGCGCAGAATCTGGTGCGGCTTCGCTGGATCGTCATGTCGAAATGGCTCAAGCCGACGGAGCATCCGTTTTACGGTGACGCTCCGCTCTCGGCGCCGATTCAGGGCGTCGGCTGGATATTGACCTCGCCGCAGGTCGATAGGAACGGCGGGAATTTTTCCAGCTACACGCAGCTGAGCCGGCGCGCGAATTTGGCACGGCTGCTCTTCACCCAACCCCTCGAAGTGGATCCGGTGAAGGGCAACGCGTCCTCGCTCGTCGTTGACACGTTCGGCGGCCGCGGTGTCTTTCGCGCCAGTGAACCGCTCGCGATCAACGTCTACAGTTGGAACGCGGGCGAGGAGGCGCTGTATCTGCATCAGAGCACGAACGGCACGCAGTTCGAGGGCGGCATCCGCGTGCTGCACTCGAGCAACGAACTCTCGTCGAATCTCGTCGCGCCGTCGCTCTATCCCACGAATGTTTCGTGGGCGAAGACGACGCAGCTTGCCGTGGGCGTTTCCCACGCGTGTGTGCGCGGACCGAGCTACTGGTATCCGCCGTTTTGCGACGGACAATTCCGGTTCTCGATCTCCGACGGAATCGGCGCGCTGGGAGCGACCGATGAATATCAGGTCTATTCCGCCGACGTTGCGCATTACACCGCGATCGGTTCCTCGACGCTCGCGCTGCACGCAACGATGGCGCGAAGCGGAGGCGTGATTCCGGACAGCTTTCTCACCTGCGCCGTCGTGCGGGCCTATCCCAAGCCGTTCTGCGGCACCGACGCGGAGGGAGGGACGGTCGAATTTCGTATAAACGACACGAAATCGCCGCCGCTCGAGTTCGTCGTCTTCACCGAGGACGCGGCGGGCCGCGTTCGGCAGGCGGTGTCACCCAACATTCTGCCGTACTTTACGTGGCATCCGGATTCGGGCGTCGGCGTGATCTTCTTTCGCTTCATGCGCATCGATCTCGCCTTCGGACAAGCGGGCAGCCGCCTCACCTTCGAACTGAAGGGTGAGACCTATTAGGGAAAGCGGCGAAGCCGCGATGGGATAATGTGCGTGGTAGGGATTGAAAAATTCGAAGCTCTCGATAAGACCGTTCAGAGCGAAGGGCTTCTGCTTGACCATCGCCTGACGGCTGACAGGCAGAAGGCCAAGAAAGACGCGGAAAAGTTATGAGGCAAGTGGCGGTTGTCTTTGCAGCGTCCATATGCGGAGTGGTTTTTACGCTGAGTATTCGTTCGTCGGTCGCAAACGCGCCCTCCACCGCAGCAGCGTCTAACAGTCAACTGGTACCGCCGTGTCCTCACGCCTCCTACGGCGCCGACGGCAATATGGGCCCTCTTTTTTGCGTCATTGACAATCCACTCGCCCTTAGGTACTTTGCCTCTATCGCTCGCCACACGTTCGCGCTAGGGCCGGATGCGTCGCCTGGTGACGTTGCGCAAGCCCTGGCCGCTGACTATAAGCATGGCGGCACCGGTCCAATCATGTGCTCCATCTATCAGCTCGCCGCATGGCGAAATCATTGGCACTTCGGAATCAGTGTTTATAGTGAGGTGTCGCCGTATTGCAAAGAGCCTTCATTCGGTGATGCTCAATAAGTGGACCGGATCAACAAGCGCATCCTGCCCCCGCTTGACGCGGCGAAGCGCAATGTGCCGAAGAAAGACGAGAAAGGCGGACAGCCGTGAAGGTTGGTCGTAACGAGCTGTGCCCGTGTGGAAGCGGAAAGAAGTTCAAGAAGTGCTGCGCCAACCGCTCGCCTATCGTAGAGGCATCGCTTAAGAACGCGATCGGCATGATTATCGGCAGCGAAGGAAATCCCAATATCGTTTTTAACCGCGGCTTTGTCATCAATCAACTGCGACGTGACGCGCCGCGAATAGCTCAGAGCTTCGATCGCCTCTGTGAAGCTGATCTAAATGTTCTCGATGAGTACGTGTCGCGGTCTTCGATGACGATATACGCGGGACGGCAGTGGGCGAAAGAGAGTGGCTATGAGGTTCGCGAAACGTGTGGCTGGCTCTTACAAAACGCACTGCAAACCCTAATATCAGCAATAGACATTCTTCGTGACGGCTTCATTCTGCAGCCGGGCGTGCTCATCCGAAATCTAGTTGAGACTCTTATCGCCGTGGTTTGTATCTTTGTTGATAAAGACGATTGGATTGCGTTCAGACATGATAGGCTAAGGCCCGAGTCGAGACTCGCCGCGGCAAATCGAATGTTCCCGTTGTTCGCTGAACTCTATGGCGTCTTAAGTGCGAATTTTGTTCACATCCGCCGGACCTACTCACATCTCCACCCTATCATGGAATATGAGTCGCGTGACTACATTCCGCTTGCGACGAACATCAATATCTTTCGAATCTCGCTCTGGTTAATCTGCGTCATTACGGAGCTAGTGTTTTTCGACGTATCGGAAAAGCTCTACTGGGTTTCTCTCGGTTCGGGCAAATACAAGTACGAAATCAACGAGCGCGGTGAAAAGGCTCAGTCGGAGCTGTTTGGCGATGCCCTTCAAGAGGTTGACGGTGAACATGCGGAAGCCGAGACGTCACAAGATAGTGGCGGATGGTAAGGCTCGGCTTAAGATGCGGCTGCACCTGTTTTGCAACCGCTGCCTCACGGCAAAGGAAAAACCGCGAACAAAGCGGGGCTTAAATGGTGTGCGTGGTAGGGATTGAACCTACGACCCCTACCGTGTCAGGGTAGTGCTCTCCCACTGAGCTACACGCACATGTTTTCGTCCGTCACTTCGCGGGGCGCCGTCGGGGGTTATTCGCGGGCGGGCGGGACCCCTGCGAGGGCTATGGACGACGGCCGGTCGAAACGCCCGTCATGGACCAAGTCACGATCGTCGAAGAAGTGATGCGCCTGCCCTCCCCGGCGCCGGCGCCGCAAGCGCTGGCCTGCGCCGGCCAAAATCTCTGGATGGGCTCGTGGGAAACGCAGCGGATCTACGGCATCGACCGCGCGCACTTCACCGTTTTCGAAGAGAAGCCGGCGCCGGGCAAACCGGTCGGTATGGTCGCAATCGGCGAAGAGCTGCGCTGCATCCTCAGCGAGGGCGGCGAGGGCGATCACCGTTTCATCCGGCGTTACGTTCCCGGCCACGGCTTCAAAGAACACGACAAGATCGCGTGCCCCGAAGACACGGGCTCGTTTTTGGCATACGACGGCGAGTCGCTCTGGCTGAGTCAGCGCTACAATCGCCGCGTGCTGCAGCTCGATTCAAACATGAGCATCCGGCGCGAGATTCGCGCCGACGCGCAGATCCTCGGCATCACCTTCGTCGACGGAACGCTCTATCTCTCGCTTTGGTACGGAAAAGACGGCGGGCCGAAGCTCGGCCGCGTGGTCGAAGATCGAGTCGAAGTGGCGGCCGCGCTGCGCTTTGCCGCGATCTCGCTCGCGCACGACGGCCAGCGCTTTTGGTGCAACGATCCGAAGACGACGTCGATCGTCGCCTTCACGCTCTAGCCGGAGATTTGCGTGCAGCCCATCGATCGCCGCACGTTCATCGCTGCCACTTCGGCAGCGGCGGCCGGCGCGTTGGCTGGAAGCGAGGCGGAAGCGAGCGGCGCGAGCGGCCCGGTCTATCTCTCGACGTGGAAATGGGGCGTTGCCGCGAACGCGCGGGCGGCGCAGGTTTTCGGCGCGGGTGGATCGCTGCTCGATGCGATCGAGAAAGGCATCAACGTCGTCGAAGACGATCCGAACGTGATGACCGTCGGCTACGGCGGCTTGCCGAACGCGCAAGGCGAGGTCGAGCTGGATGCGGGGATCATGAGCGGCACGAGCCACCGCGCCGGTTCGGTGTGCAGCCTGCACAAGATCAAGAATCCGATTTCGGTCGCGCGCTTGGTCATGGAGAAGACGCGCCACACGACGATGGCGGGTGAGGGCGCGCTGCAATTCGCGATTGCGAACGGGTTCGAACCGCAACAACTGCTCACGCCCCAGAGTCTCGAGGCGTGGCTCAAGTGGAAGAGCACGCCCGATCGCAAGACGTTCTGGATCGATGCCGAGCATCACGATACGATCGGCATGGTCGCCTGCGACGGCAAAGGCGGAGTCGCGGCGGGCTGTTCGACCAGCGGGCTTGCATGGAAAATTCCCGGCCGCGTTGCCGACTCGCCGCTGGTCGGTTGCGGATACTACGCCGACGACGCGGCCGGCGCGGCCTCCGCCACCGGCGATGGCGACGTGATGACAAACTATTGCACCTCGATGTTCGTCGTGGAGCGCATGCGTACCGGCGCGCATCCGCAAGAGGCGTGCAACGAACTGATGCGCTTCATGGCCAAAACGGCGCCGAATCTCAAGACCGACATGTACTGCGCGATCGCGCTCAACCCGCGCGGCGAGGTCGGAGCGGCGTCGATGAATAGCGAGCAACCGTTGCACTACGCGCTTTGGCGCGGCGGAAGCGGGACGCTCAACACCGCCGCGGCGTTTCTCGGTTAGATAAAGCTCTGCTGCGGACCCCGTTCGAAGTCGTCGATCGCGTCGCGCCACGCGGCCGGAATTTCGATCGAGTGCTGCCCGATGAAATCATAGGCAACGACGGTCGTAATGCCGTGCGCGGCGCGCGCGTCGTAGGTTTCGCTCCAGATTTCGTAGCCGAAATCGAACGACTTCGTACCCATGCGCGAGATACGAACGCCCACCGCGATCGCCTCCCGGTAACGCAGCTGCCGTTCGTATGTGAAGTTGATGTTGGCCTGGATGATCCCACGCTCGCCGGTGATCGGCGTGTTCATGACACGTGCATAGTATTCGGTGCGTACCATTTCACACCATCGGATGTACGCGACGTTGTTCACGTGTTGAAGCATGTCGATGTCCGAGAATGGGATCGTAAAACGTGTGACGAGCGGAAAGCCTTCGAGCATGGCCTCGGCGTTTCGACCGGGGCGGCTGGACAACATGCCCCGGATAGGATAAACTCCTGGCTTGTCCAATCTCAGCGAGCCGGTCGGTGACCGGCCCGGTTCGGGCGCGTAGCTCAGTGGGAGAGCATCCGCTTCACACGCGGGGGGTCGTAGGTTCGAGCCCTACCGTGCCCATTTTCGCAACTCGTCCGATGCGTCCGCGTGGCGCTGTAGCTCAGTTGGTTTAGAGCGCCGCCCTGTCACGGCGGAGGTCGTGGGTTCGAGCCCCATCAGCGTCGCCAGTTTGGAGAAGCCCCGGTGCCTGCGCGCTGGGGCTTTCTTTATCAGCCGTTTTGGATCCAGGCGTAGTGCCCGTTTGAGCCGGAGAGCGTGGCGCTGATACCGGAGTTCTTTCTCGAGACGCTGCGGTTAAGTATCACCGGGTGCCATTGCCCATGCGGAGGACCCCCACCCCAGGCGCAGAACCTACGGCGGTCGCCCGGGGCGTCCGACGCGAAGCGTCGGTCCAGATGTGCCAAGGTAGCTCAGTCGGTAGAGCACGCGCCTGAAAAGTGCGGTGTCGTGAGTTCGATTCTCACCCTTGGCACCATAGAATTTGAAAGGCGTCCGGTGCTGCCGATAACTTGGTGCATGAGAGCTTTCTCCCGGGCGGCGGCCGCTTTACTGGCCGCACTCTTCTCCGTGTGCCTCGCGGCGGGAGCCGCGACCCTCAAGGTCGGATCGGACGTGTCCTATGCCCCGCTCGAGTTTTACGGGCCGGGACACCGCATGCAGGGTTTCGACATCGACCTCGCACAGGCGCTCGGCAAGCGCTTGGGCGAGCCGGTCGCGATCACGAATCACACTTTCGACGATCTGTTGCGCTCCGTACAAGACGGGCGATTCGATGTCGGAATTTCCGCGATCTCGGACACCCGAGCGCGTGAGCGCCAAGTCGATTTCGTCGACTATTTGCTCGCCGGCAGCGGCATGTTGGTGCGTGCCGGCAATCCGCTGCACATTTTCGATTTGGGTGGTTTGTGCGGATTGCGCGTCGACGTGCAGCGCGGCACGTCACAGGAGACCGAACTGCTCGAGCAGTCGAAGCGTTGTCGCGAGGTTCATCTCGCGCCGATCAAGTTGATCACCTTTGCCACCGACGATCAGGCCTTTCAAGCCTTCGCGGCCGGAAAATCCGACGTGCACGTGACCGACTTCCCGGTTGTGGCGTATCTCGCAGAGTCGAACGACCATCTCTATACGATCGCGGGACGGCAGTTCGACCTGGTGCCGTACGGCATCGCGGTTCCCAAGAACAATCCCGCGCTCCGGGCGCGCGTCATCGCGGCGCTGCACGGCGTGATCGCCGACGGCACCTACGACGCGCTCTTGAAGAAGTGGGGACTGGAACAGGGGGCGCTCCGCAGCGCGCCCACCGATGCTGGGACGTTGTTCAGTAAATAACTAACTAAGGTTTTTCTTCAGGAAGCCGATGGCGCGTCCCCACGCGAGCTCGGCCAAGTCTTTCTTGTAATGTCCGAGCCCCGCGTGACCCGGCTGATTTGGATTATGGAACGCGTGCTCCGCATCGTAGCGATGAAATTCATGCGGTACATGCGCCTCTTTGAAACGCGCTTCGATGCGGTTGACGCCTTCGATCGTAAAGAATGCGTCGTTCTCCGCCCAATGACCCTGCACCGGAATCTTGATCGTGCCGACGTCGCCCGCCTCCGGCGGCGGATAGCCGTAGAATGTGACGGCCGCCGAGAATTCGGGATCGTACATCGCGGCGAGCAGCGCGAGCGCGCCACCCATGCAGAACCCGATGACGCCGACCTTCGCCGAACCGGTCGATTTCAAATACTGCGCGGCGCCGCGCGCGTCTTGCGTCGCGGCATCGCCGAAGTCGAGTCCTTGCATCAGGTGATTGGCCTCGTCGCCGACGGCGGCGACGCGACCGCGATAGAGATCCGGGATCAGCACGCGGAACCCGGCTGCGGCGAGTTCATCCGCGGTATGCTTGATGTGATCCGTAACGCCCCACCATTCTTCGAGCATCACCACGCCGGGTGCGTTCGGAGCGCTCGCGGTGTAGTAGCCCGGCGCTTTCTTGCCGTCGGGACGGGTGAATTCGATCATCTCACCCAACGGTGACTCCCTCCTCGGCGTCTTGCCGGTCGAGGTTCTCGATGCGCTCCGCGAGGAGCCACTCGTTGGCGCGTTTGACGTTTTGCGGAGGAACCCGTCCCCGTAGCCAGGCGAGCAGTTCTTCGTCGGTCTTGTATTTGGTGAGGGCCGCGTCGAATTGCTCGGGCGTGATACCCCAACGTTCCATTACGCCCTTATCCATCGGGCAGGGATAGATGTAATCGAAAATCGTGCCGGCGGCGGCGGCACGCCCCTTGTCGGAGACTCGCTTGAGCCACAACACACCGTCGATTGCATCGCGGCCGCGCCGTGGGAAGGTCTTGCCGTCTCGAAAATCAGTAGCCATATTCGCTAGAACGCGCACAAGGCGGAGGCGGTTGCCGGGCGCGCGAACCAGAGCGTCGCGTGAAGGATCGTTATCAGGCTCGAGTCGCGGTTCTCGTGGCGGTGCTTCTCAACATCGTCCTGCCGCCCAAACTGGAGCTCGGCCCGGTTTGGGTGCTTTTGGTCATCGTGGCCGTGCTCTTGACGCCGCTCGTCGCGATGACCCCGGTGGGGATGCGCAACCTGCACGTCATGCGCGCCCTGACGATCGCACTCGTGGCCGCGCTCAACGTCTTCAACGTCGCCTCGGTCGTGCTCCTGATCGACGATCTCCTCAACGTACACGCACCGGCGCACGTCAACTTGAGCGCGCAACAGTTGCTCTCATCCGGCGCGGCGATTTGGATGACCAACGTGATCGTCTTCGCGCTGTGGTATTGGGAACTCGATGGCGACGGGCCGTTCGACCGCGATCGCTTTCCTTCGGCGTGCGAAACGCCCTCGATCGACTTTCTTTTTCCGCAGATGTCGATGGATCCTAACCGGATCAAAGGGGTTTCGCAAAACTGGAAGCCGATGTTTCTGGACTATCTCTACCTCTCGTTCACGAATGCGCTGGCGGTCAGTCCGACCGACGTCATGCCTCTCACTCGCACCGCGAAAATGCTGATGCTGTTGGAATCGCTCATCTCGTTCGTTACGGTTGCGTTGATCCTGGCGCGTTCGGTAAATATTTTGAGCTGACCGGATCGTCGGCGAACACTCGGTAATCGTGCGCGTAAGCCGTCGGCGGAATTTGCAAATCGCCGCGGAACGGCAGATCGAGTTCGGCGATGACGACAAAGATCGCGCCGATCACGGCGCCAAGCGCGATCGTCATGGCCAAGTGCGCGCGTACGTCGGCCACGAAGAAGAAGTACGACGAGCAAAGCGTAACCAGCGCGACGAAGAGCATCATGACCCAGAGCAGGGGCGGGACGGCTTGGCTGTTCTGGAACAGCCGGTCCTCGCGCGCATCCAACATCGCGTGGGCGTGATCGAGCGCGTCTGCTTGAGAGTTTTGCTGCGCCATCGTCGTCGGGCTGTAGGATTGCACGAGCGAAACGATCGCCATCGCCGATCGCCGAGCCGCGGGGCTCTCTCGTCCGACGCTCATGAGAGGCCACTCTTGCTTTACCACCACATTGACGTAGCGGATGATTGCGGAGCGCACTTGGTCACGCAGCGGTTCGGGAAAAACCGCGACCTCGTGATAGAGATTCGAAATCTGAGAGGCTTCGGTTTCTACGATCTGCGCGGATTGATCGTATTCTTGCCAGACGGTGACGACCATGAACGAGAGCATAACCGCCAGGATCGTGCCGAGCGCCCCCATCACCGGGCCGGCGAAGTCGTTGGCCACCGCCCGCAACCGCCCCATCCGGGGATTGCGCGCCAGCAGCAGTCCGACGGCCGCGAACGCGCTGGTGCCTCCAATGAAGAGGATGCATACGAGCCAAGCCGGGATCGAGTAGATCCATGTCATCACACGAGTCAGCACTTCCGCCAGGACGCCTTGCCGCCTGCACCGAATCGGCGGCCTGCCGTGGTTCGCGGGTATGATGTAATGGTAGCCTGCGACCTTCCCAAGGTTGACGCGTGGGTTCGATTCCCACTACCCGCTCCAGCAACCACGACACCGGATCGATTGTTTGAGCGATTGCGGCGACGTAGCCAAGTGGTAAGGCAGGGCTCTGCAAAAGCCCCATTCGGCAGTTCAAATCTGCCCGTCGCCTCCAACCTTTTATCATGCGGATAGCAGTTATAGGCGCAGGCGCGATCGGCGGATACATTGCCGCGGTGCTGGCCCGCGCCGGCGCCGACGTCGGCGTCGTCGCACGCGGCGCGCACCTCGAAGCGATACAACGTGACGGTATCGCGGTGCTTTCCAGCGACCTCGGGCAATTCACCGCTCGCGTGGAAGCAAGCGACGATCTGCGCGCGCTCGGCGGATACGACGTCGCTCTGCTCGCCTTTAAGTCGCATCAATGGCCGGCGCTGCTCCCGCAATTGGAATCCGCTGCCGCCGCCGGCACGCCGGTCGTGACGCTGCAAAACGGTGTGCCGTTTTGGTTTCGGCGCACGCCGCCGCTGCGAACCGTCGACCCCGGTGGGACAATCGGGGCCCTCTTTCCCGATGAACGCGTGATCGGCGGCGTGGTGCACGTGTCCGGGCACGTCGCTGAGCCCGGCAAGATTCGTCAGAGCGGCGGCGGCCGCTTTGTGCTCGGTGCGCTGACTCCTGTGCTCAACGACCTGCTCGCACGCCTGTCCGGCGTGATGCGTGAGGCGGGGCTGAAACCGGAAGTCGAATCCAACATCCGCCACTTCGCCTGGCTCAAACTCATCAACAATGCGAGCCTCAACCCGGTGAGCACGATCCACGAGCTCACGATCCATCAGATGCTCACCGACCCGGTAGCGCGCGAGGAAGTCCGCGCGCTCATGCTGGAGGCGGTCGCGGTCGGGCGCGCGCTCGGCGTCGTGAATGACGTCGATTTGAATGCGCGGATGGCGTACGCGCAGCGCCTGACCGACGTGCGAACCTCGATGCTGCAAGATGCGCTCGCTCACCGCCCGCTCGAACTCGACCCGATCGTCGGCGCCGTGGTGGAACTCGGCGAGGACGCCGGCGTGCCGGTGCCGCGCTTGCGTGAGGTGTACGATATCCTGCGCGCTCGTACGGCCGCGGTTTGATGAAGATCGGAGAGCTCAACGGGGTTGGACTCAAGAGCGCACCGTTCTTTCGCGAGCTCGGCATCGAAACGTCGCGCGACCTTCTCGATTATCTACCGTTCCGCTACGAAGATCTGCGCTTTCCCACGCCGGCGAATCTGCTCGGCGCGAGCGGAGGCGAGGATAACGCGGTCGGCACCGTAACGCACGTCAAAGAGCGGCGCGTGCGCGGACTCGAGATCGTCGAAGTGCGCATGCGCGACGAGGCCGGCGAGTTCGGTGCAAAGTGGATCGGACGCAACCGCTACGTCTATGGGCGTATCAAAGAAGGGATGCGGCTGTTCGTGCGCGGGCGCGTGGAACGCACGCTCGCCGGAGCGGTGATCAACGTGACGCACTATACCCAATTGCGCGAGGGCGAGAGCTATCGCGGCGAGATGGTTCCGGTTTACCGGGCGAGCAAGGATTTGACCACGCGTAAGATCGCGGCGGTCGTGCGCAAGAACCTTCCGGCGTTGCTCGAAGAGGCGGGCGAAGATCCGCTGCCGGAGGCGGTGCGCGCGAATGCGGCGTATCCTTCGCTGCGCGATTCCTACCGCGCAGTCCATGCACCGGCGACACCGGAGGAGGCCGAGCGGGCGCGCGAGCGTTTTATCTTCACGGAGTTTCTCGTGTTGGCAGCGGGCGCCCAACTTCGCCGCGCCGAGCGCGAGCGCGCGCACGACGCAAGCGCGCTGGAACGTCCGCGCGATCTGCTCGACCAATTTCAAGTTCCGCTCGATTTTCCGCTGACCGGCGCGCAGCGGCACGCGATCGACGAGATCTGGCGCGACATGACCCGCGACGTGCCGATGAACCGGTTGTTGCAGGGCGACGTCGGCAGCGGCAAGACGCTGGTTGCGGCCGCGGCAGTCGTGCTCGCTGCGCGAAACGGCATCCAATCGGCGCTGATGGCGCCGACCGAGATTCTGGCCGCGCAGCACGCAAGCAAACTCGCGCCGCTGCTCCTCCCCTTCGGCATCACGGTCGAAGCCGTATTCGGAGCGCAAGGTGCGCGCGCGCGCAACGCCGCACTCGATCGCTTGGCTAGCGGCGAGGCGCTCCTTGCGGTCGGAACACACGCGCTGCTCACCGGAAGCGTCGATTTTGCGCGCCTCGGCTTGGTCATCATCGACGAGCAGCATCGTTTCGGCGTGGAGCAGCGCGCGCGTCTGCGCGCCAAAGGCATCGCGCCCCATACCCTGCACATGACGGCGACACCGATACCGCGTACGCTCGCGCAATCGGTGTACGCCGATCTCGATCTCTCGGTCATCGACGAATTGCCGCCGGGCCGCACGCCGATCGAGACGTACGCGATTCGTACGAGCCGGCTCGAGCGCGCGTACGCATTCGTCGAAGCCAACGTCGCGCGCGGCCATCAGGCCTACATTGTGGCACCCGCGATCGACGAGGAAAGCGAGCTGACCAGCGTCATCGCCGAAAGCGAGCACCTCAAAAACGACGTCTTCCCGCAGCGGCGCATCGGAGTGGTTCACGGTCGCCTTACCAGCCGCGAGAAGGACGAGGTGATGGGGCGGTTCGTGCGCGGCGAGATCGACATCTTGCTCGCGACGACGGTGGTGGAGGTCGGCGTCGACGTTCCCAACGCATCGGTCATGGTCGTGCTCGACGCGCATCGGTACGGGCTTGCGCAGTTGCACCAATTGCGCGGCCGGATCGGACGCGGCGTGGCCAAATCGTTCTGCGTGCTGGTCTATCCCGACGAAACGGGCGAATCCGAGCGTCTTGGGATTCTAACTGAATCGACCGACGGATTTGCAATCGCCGAAGCCGACTTACGTCTGCGCGGCGCGGGTGAATTCGCCGGAACGGTTCAATCGGGCGCGGCGGATTTGTGGATCGCAGACCTCGTGCGCGACATCGAGATTTATCGCGAAGCCAGGACGCAGGCCGAGCGAATCATTGCCGGTGACCCGGCGCTTCGACGTGCCGAGCACGCCGGGCTGCGCAATTCGCTCGAACGTGCGCCGTCGACACGCGCACTCGTCCTCTCTTCCTAGATCGAAGAGGGCTAGCCGCCGCCGCGGCTAAACCGGCCCGAAAGAAGGAGAGACGTTTTGCGCACATCGTGTCTTGCCATAGTCGCTGCTATTACGGCTGCGACGTTGGCTCTCGCCGTACCGGCTGGTGCTGCTTCACTGAACGTCACCCGCGTCACGCTGCCGAATGGCTTGCGCGTGATCGTCGTGCGCGACCCGCTCGCTCCGGTGGTGAGCACGGTGCTCAACTACGAAGCCGGCTCGGACGAACAGACCGTGGCCGGCGAGGCACATGCACTCGAGCACATGATGTTTCGCGGCAGCGCGTCGCTCTCGTCCTCGCAATTGATGGACACGGTCAGCCTGACCGGCGGCGATTTCGATGCGGACACGGAAGACGCGATCACGCAATTCTTCTTTACCGTGCCCTCGCAGTATCTCGATATCGCATTGCATCTCGAGCGCTCGCGCGCGGTAGGGCTCTCGCTCGCACCCGATCAGTGGGCCTCCGAACGCCTTGCGATCACGCAAGAGGTCACGCAAGACAACAGCGACGCGATCTACCGGCTCTTCGAAAAGATGATCGGCCGCATCTTGTACGGCACGCCTTACGCCAAGAACGGGCTCGGGACCGTCTACGGTTTTGCGCATCAGGTCAGCATGCCGCTGCTGCGTCACTTCTACGATACGTGGTACCATCCGAACAATGCCGTCTACGTCATCGTCGGTGACGTCGATGGGCCGGCGACGATTGCACGCGTGAAAGCGCTATGGGACAATTTGCCGGCTGCCAAACTTCCACCCAAACCTGCGGTCGAGCTCGCGCCGGTCACGGCGAAAATCTACCGTGACTATTCCGACCAGCCGTACACGATCGTTTTGGTCGGTTATCGGCTACCGGGCTACGACAGTCCCGACTATGCCGCGTCGCAGATCTTGCAGGATGTGCTCAGCAGTCAGCGCGGCCAACTCTTCGATCTTGCGGCGTCGGGCAAAGCGCTTTACACGGGATTTCAGGCGCAGACCTTCCGCAAGGCGGCCGTGGGCCTTGCGATCGGGGTCGTTTCGGTGAGCGTGAAACCGGAAACCATCGATCGTGAGATGCGTGAGGTGATCGACGACTACCGCGAGACCGGCGTTCCGTCCGATCTCGTCGAGGCGGCAAAGCGTCGCGAGATCGCGCAGCTCGAATTCAACGGCAACTCGATCGAGGACTTGGCTTTCGAGTGGAGTCAGGCCGTCGCGGTGCAGGGACTCTCTTCGCCCGACGATATGGAGGGCGCATTCGCGCGCGTCACCACCGCCGACGTGAACCGCGTGCTGCGCAGGTATCTCGACAACGCCGACGCCGTGGCGGCGTACGCCGTGCCCAAGAACAGCGGCGCGATGAGCGCCGGCGGCGGGGGACCGGGCAAAGAGAACAACATGGTGCCGCCCAAGACGCATCAGCCGCTCCCGGCGTGGGCGCAGAGCGTTTTGAAAAACCTCAACGTGCCGGCGCAGACGCTCGATCCGACCTCGACCACGCTGCCGAACGGCATTCGCTTGATCGTGCAGCCCGAGTCGATCACGAAGACGGTCGTGGTAAGCGGGCAGATCGAGAACGATCCGTTCGTGCAAGAGCCGGCCGATCGGCGCGGCGTCAACGAGATCACGACCGGCCTCTTCCCCTACGGTACGACGACCTATGACCGCATAGCGTATCAGGCGCAGCTGGACACGATCGCGGCGAGCGTCAGCGCGGGTACCGATTTCGGTCTCGACGTGCTTTCGAAGGACTTCGATCGCGGCGTGCAACTGCTTGCCGACGACGAACTCCATCCGGCGTTCGACAGCAAGAGCTTTGCAATCGTGAAAAGCCAGCTGGTCGGACAGATGCAAGGCGAGGTCACCTCGCCCGACTATCTCGCGCAAGTCGCGCTCAGCGACGCGCTTTATCCGCCCGGCGATCCGTTCCGCAATTTCGAGACCGTCAAGAGCGTCAGCGCGGTGACGCTGGACGACGTGAAGGCGTGGTACGCCGCCGCCTATCGACCCGACCTGACCACGATCGTCGTGATCGGCGACGTCACGCCCGATGCGGCCCGCGCCGTCGTCGAAAAGTACTTCGGCGGATGGACGGCAAACGGGCCGAAGCCGCAAACACAGCCCTCGCCGGTACCGTTGAACGAGGTGGCGCAGGTCGTCGTTCCGGCGCAGGGGCGCGTCCAATCCTCGGTGGAGTTGGTCGAACTCAACGACCTGCGCCGCTCCGATCCCTCGTGGGCGGCATTGCAGGTAGCGAACACTGCGCTCACCGGCGGTTTCTACTCCTCAATTCTCTATCACGACCTGCGTGAGGTTCACGGCTACGCGTACTCGGTCGGAAGCTCGATACTCGCGGGCAAGACGCGCTCGAGTTTTAGCGTGCGCTACGCGTGCGATCCGAAAAACATCGTGCCGGCCGAAGAAGCGGTGATCGCCGACCTCGAGCGTATGCAAACCACGCCGCTCACCAAGGAAGAACTCCTGCGCGCCAAAGCGCTCCTGCTCGGCGGCGTGCCGATCCAGCAGGCAAGTTACGACGGCGTGACCTCGCTGCTCTTGAGCTACGCGAGCCATGGGTTGCCGCTCGATCAATACGAGAGCGACGCGCACGCCTTTCTCGCGACGACCGCGGCACAGGTGCGGGCGGCGTTCGCGAAGTGGATTCGCCCGAACGGATTCGTCCGCATCGTTACGGGTCCCGGACCGAAGTGAGTTTGCGCGGTTGTGCGGTGGGGTTTGACATCGATCACACGCTGTGCATCGACAACAAGCTCGAGCGGGTGGTCTTTCTCCATCTGCTCGATCGCATCGTCCTCGAGGGCGGACGCCCGCTCGGCAGTCAGGCGCGGGAGAGCGAACGCATCGACGATCTGCTCGCGTTCTCGCGCGGGGGCGGTTGCACGATCGAGGAGGCCGTGCGCCGTTTCGTCGACGAGCGCGGCGTCAAGGCGAGGGACGAACACGTCGCCGGTTTCAAACGGATGGCGCTGGCGATGGCCGAGAGCTTCGTCGTGCCCGACCCCTTCGCGCGTTCGACGGTTGCGACGTTGGAGAGCATGGGCGTTCGGCTGGCGGTGCTCAGCAACGGCTGGAACCCCCTCCAAGAGGTCAAGGCGCGCCGCGCCGGATTCGGCGGACCGGTTCTAGCCAGCGCCGAACTCGGACATCAAAAGCCGCACCCGGCAGCCTTCGCCGAGCTGACGCGCGAACTCGGCGTCGACCCCACGCGTTGTTTCTACATCGGCGACGACCCGCGCGCCGACGTTTACGGGGCACTGCAGGCGGGGTTGCGGGCGGTTTGGCTGGATCACGAAGGGAAGACCTATCCGCCGGACTTGCCGGCGCCGGCCTATGTCGTTCACTCGCTGGAGGAGGTTCCGGCGTTGGTTGCTGCGGAGGCATGCGTTTGAGTCCAAAGATCACCGGCGGCGAACTCGGGAGCCGAAAGCTGCGCTCTCCCAAAGGAATGAACGTTCGCCCGACGCCCGGTCGCGTCAAAGAGTCGCTCTTTTCGATCCTGATGCATCGGATCGACGGTGCGAACGTGCTCGACCTCTTTGCCGGAACCGGCGCGATCGGCTTTGAGGCCGCGTCGCGCGGCGCTGCGCGCGTGGTCAGCGTGGAAGGCCACCGCGAGACCGCGCAAGCGATCGAGGAAGCGGCGCGAACGCTCGAGGTCGACGATCGCGTGAGCGTCGTCGCCGCGCCGGTCGAACGCGCGCTCTACCGTATCGAAGGGCCGTTCGACATCGTCTACCTCGATCCACCCTACGCGGGCGACGTGCCGCTGCAGATCTTCCGGCTGCTACTCGAGCGCTCGCTGCTCGCACCCGATGCGGTCGTCGTCTACGAACATGCCGCGAAACGAATTCTTCCGGACATACCGGGGTATCGCTCGACGCGCGAAGAAGTATACGGCGATGTCGCTTTGGCATTTCTTTCGCCCCAGCACGCGAACGCGTAAGGGGCAGCGCGGCGGTTGAGTCCGCGGGCCACGCGGGCAATCTACCCCGGATCGTTCGATCCACCAACGAACGGTCACCTCGACGTCATCGAACGCGCCGCCGGCGCCTTCGGTGAAGTCATCGTCGCCGTCGTCGTCAATCCACAAAAACGCGATCCGATGTTCACGCTCGGCGAACGCGAGCACATGCTCCGCGAATGCATCGCGCATCTGCCGAACGTCCGCGTCGACCATTTTCGCGGATTGCTGGCGGATTTCGTCAAAGCGCAAGGAGCCGACGTGATCGTCAAAGGACTTCGCGTCGTCTCGGACTTCGAAACCGAGATGTCGACCGCACTCATGAACCGGTCGCTCTCCAACGTCGATACGCTCTTTCTGATGTCGGATGCTCGGTATTCATTCGTCAGCTCGAGCCTCGTCAAAGAAGTCTTCTTTCTCGGCGGTGACGTCGCGCCGTTCGTGCCGCAACCGGTGCTGAACGTCATGTCGACGAAGCGGTCCGCTCTCAAACAAGCATAACGGAGGTTTGTACATGTCGGTCTATCGCGTGTTGGACAAGCTCGAGAGCTACGTGCACGAGGGAACCTGGCTTCCCGCCGGATACCGTATTCTCTCCGAGGAACGCCTCCTTGAGTTCGTGGAGAAGATCCGTTCCACGCTGCCCAAGGAAGTGGGGCGCGCGCAGATCATTGCCAAGGATCAGGAACGCGTGATGCGTGCCGCGCAAGAAAAAGCCGAAGGGCTCGTTGACGAGCACGAGATCGTGCAGCGCGCGCGCACCACCGCCGAAGTGGTGCTGCGCGAAGCGGAAGAACGCGCGCGTAAGATTCGCGAGGGCGCGGATCATTACGCCGCGCAGCTGCTCGCCGAAATCGAGAGCCGGCTGGCGGTCGCGATCGGCTCGATCCAGAAGGGCCGGGCAACGCTTGCGAACGCACCCAAGCCGTCGGCAGCTCCGCAGCAACAGCCGCTCGCGGACGCGGCCGCACGAAGCAAACGAGCGGCCTTCGACTTACAGGCGCCGCAAGAAACCAAGGAGCTCGAATCGGTCGACGCATAGCGCTGGAATGGGTACACGCTAGGCATGAAACGACTACTCGGACTCCTCCTCATGCTCGGCGTGACCGCTCTCCCGGCGCTTGCCGCTAACGGCGGCGTGAGCGGAAAGGTCGTCGATGCGAACGGGCACCCCGTTGCGGGCGTGCATGTCGCAATTTTTGCGCTTCCGTTGAAGCGGACCAACCTCGCGATCGCGACCTTGACGACCGATCGCCACGGATCGTTTACCGATCTCGCGCTCGAACCGGGACCCTACGTGGTTTCGAGCATCGTCTCGCGCGAGCGCTCGGGCTGCGAGCTTGGCCGCGTCTTCGATGGAGCCGTCACCCGCATGACGCTTCACCTCGGGTCGAAGCCGACGTGCACCGGTCCGCGCTTTCACACCGCCATCGTCAATCCGGCGCTTACGGCCGACGAGAACGTGATCCGCTAGCGCGCTCGAGCTCGAGCAGCGCGCGCTTGCGTTCCGGCTTCCACCGGTAGCCGCCGACGCCGCCTCGGGCAGGTACGACGCGATGACATGGAATGAGCAGCGCGACCGGATTCGCGGCGCACGCGCGAGCTACGGCTCGCGCTGCCGATTTGGATCCAATCGCGCGCGCGAGCTCCGCGTATTGGATCGTGTTGCCGGGGGTGAGGGTGCGAAGCGCTTCCCACACGCGCGTTTGGAACGCCGTTCCACGAACGTCGATCGGAAGCAGCGGCCACGGGCGCTCGTTCGCGAGATACGCGACGATCCGCGAGGTCGCGCTCTCGAGGGCGTCTTCCGTGCGCTCGAGCCGTGCCGATGCGAATGCCTCGCTCAGGCGAGCGATCAACTCGTCGTCGCGCTCGCCGATGTCGACCCGGCAGATTCCGCGCTCCGTCGAGGCGACAAGCACGCGTCCGAGCGTCGAGTCGACGATTGCGTAGTGAATCGTTTCGCCGCGGCCGCGATCGCGTAGGGTTGAGGGCGTCATGCCCAAGCGCGCGGGCACGCGATCATAGGCCGTCGTCGAGGAACCGTAGCCGGCATCATAAATCGCGGCAGTGATCGAGGGCGCGGCATGGATCAGCCGGCGTAACCGCTCTTCGCGACGCAAGCGCGCGTAGCGCCGCGGCGAGAGGCCGATCACCTTCGTAAACGTTCGCTGCAGATGCGCGGGACTCAATCCGACGGCTTGCGCGAGCCGCGCGAGCGTGAGCGGTTCGTCGGCGGAATCGAGTAGACGGCACGCGTGCAAAATCCGTTCGTCGAGCGCGGGTTGTTCGTCGGGGCGACACCGTCGGCACGGCCGGAAGCCCGCCTCGCGCGCCGATTGCGCGTTCTCGAAGGAGCGCACGTTCTGCGCAAGCGGCGTTCGGCTCGGGCAACCCCTGCGGCAATAGATTCCGGTAGTGATCACGGCATAGATTGGCCCCACGTTCATGCGCGTACTACCTTGAAATCGAAGCAGGTGTAACTCCGATGGCGTACGTGCAGCTCGGCGATGTGCTGGTCGGTGAGGAAGGCGGCCGCGATGGTTTCGAGCGTACCGGGCGCAGCGATTGCGGCGTCGGCGATGCGGCCTTCGCGATCATAAGCGCGAACCACCAGTTCGCGATCGGCGAAATCGCGCGGAAACTGCCGCGCGTCGTGCGGCCTGCATGCGTGCGCGTGAATGAAGATGGGTCCGATCTCCGCGTACGGGTTGCGGTCCTCCAGCGGCTGGTACGAGAGCAAGATCAAATCTTCGGATTCCTTCGAAATGCGTAGACACGAACGGCACGGAGCTTGGTTCCGTTCGATCCGGAGCGTGTGACCGAAACGATCGCGCAAGCTCGTTCGTGCTTCGTGCGCAACCTCGTCGGAAATGGGCAGATAGAGCATGCCTCGAGGATAGGGCGCCGCAAGGTCGCGGACCACCGGAATCATGCGCTATAATTCCGCCGTTACCGCCGCGGTTTAAACCGGCGGCGCTTGGACGTTGTGCGCGAAGGCTTCGAGGCGCGCGCGATCGATGGCGCGCACCCGTCCGCGGTCGAGCTCAACCGCGTGCGCATTTTTCAAACGCAACAGCGCGCGCGCAGCCATGTCGCGGACGGTTCCGGCCGCCGCGGCGATCTGGGCTTGCGAGAGGCTCTCGACGCCGGGCAGGCCGCGGGTCATGCCGACCGACGTGCGCGCGTACCCCAATAAGAACTTCGCGACGCGCTGCAAGACGTGCGCGAACGCCAGATCGGCGATCGTGTCGATCGAACGGCGGCGCGCTTGCGAGCTTGCGATCAGGAATCCGAGGGCGAGTTCGGCGTCGTTGCGGATCGCGTGCATCACCGCCTCACTCGGGAGCGTGACCACGGTCGCGTCGGTCAACGCCTCGGCGCGTGTGGTTGCGCCGCCGCCGTCGAACGTCCCGCTCTCGTTGAGCGTGTCGTGGGTGAGGCGCTCGCCGATCGTATGCGTCTTGCCGTCGGGAGAGAGCAACGTATAAATGACTTTGCCGCTCCGGACGATGCCGAGATACGGCCAGATCTCGCCTTCGTCGAAAATGGTGTCGCCCGACTTATAGCTGCGCTCGCTCATCTGATTGGCCAGCTCTTTCACCGTGCTGGCCTTGGCTTGAGTGAATTGCGGCACGTGAGCGAGAAATGTCTCGCCGTCGGCGTGCTCGTCGATGCGTTCGAGCCGAATCGTCCACCGGTTGCTGCCCAGATTGCGCGCATCCCACGAAAACCGGCCCGAGCGCAGCTGCGTCATCTCGTTGCGGAGCGCGCGCGGGTCGCTCTCTTCGTTGATCTCGAGTGCCCCGCCCATCGCAAGGCGATCGAATGCATCGAGGATCTGCTCGGTCTTCGTCGCAGGCGGGAGCGACCGGGCATCCAGCGTGATCGCGGCGGACCGATTCATTGGCATGACCCGCGAAGGTTAGGAGGGCAGGCGCGGAATACCTCCGGGCCATGACCACCACACCCAACGACTCCGACATCGTCATCATCGCCGGTGCCCGCACGCCCTTCGGGAACCTGGGCGGAGTGCTGGCGGATCTGACCGCCACCGACCTCGGCGTCGCCGCCGCGCAGGCTGCTATCGGACGCAGCGGCGTACCCACGGAGCGAATCGACGAGGTCGTTTTCGGCAACGTCATCCAATCGAGCGTCGATGCCGCCTATCTCGCGCGCCACATCGGTTTGCGCGCCGGCGTTCCGGTCGGCGTTCCGGCGCTTACCCTCAACCGGCTGTGCGGTTCGGGTTTGGAGGCGATCCTCTCCGCCGCGCGCTCGCTCCGCCTCGGCGAAGCGACCTATGCGCTCGCGGGCGGCACCGAAAATATGAGCCAGGCGCCCCACGTCGTGCGCGGCGCGCGCAAGGGCTTCGCGTTCGGCGCCAGCGTGCAGTTCGAAGACTCGCTCTGGAGCGCGCTGACCGACACGTATATTCCGGCGCCGATGGCCGTTACCGCGGAGAACCTCGCGAAGAAGTACGGAATCGAGCGCGAGGAGTGCGACGAATTCGCATTGGCCAGTCAAACGAACGCGTTGGAGGCGCAGTCGAACGGCTACTTCGCGAACGAGATTACGCCGGTGAGCGTGCCGGGACCGAAAGGCACCCAGAGCGTCATTGAAAAGGACGAGGGCCCGCGCGCGGGACTCTCGATGGAGCGGCTCGGGAAACTGCCGGCACGCTTCGTCAAAGACGGCGTGGTCACGCCCGGCAACGCGAGCGGCATCACCGACGGCGCCGCGGCCGTCGTACTCAGCACGGTGAAGCAAGCCAAGGCCGACGGGCTTTCGTGGATCGGGCGCCTGACCGGGGCGAGCGTGGTCGGCGTCGATCCCGCAACGATGGGGCTGGGACCGGCCGTCGCGATTCCCAAAGCGCTGCAGCGCGCCGGCATCGCCGAGAAAGATCTCGGCGTGATGGAAATCAACGAGGCCTTCGCACCGCAAGTGCTCGCCTGTCTGCGCGAGATGGGCACCAATGGCGTACGTCTGAATCCGCACGGCGGTGCGATCTCGCTCGGTCATCCGCTCGGCGCGTCGGGCGCGCGCATCGCGCTCACGGCGCTCAACGATCTGCGCGCACGCGGCGGCGGCTACGGCGTCGCGGCGGCGTGCATCGGCGGAGGACAGGGCATCGCGGCGGTTCTTCTCGTCGAATAAGTGGGGACGTCTCTTCGACGTCCTCGCGCTCTGCGTCGTCGCGTTCGTGGCGTGGAAGATCTTCTTCGCGCCGCGCGCGCTCAGTCTCGCCAAGGCCTACCCCGCGCCGCGCATCGCCTACCCGAAACTCGGCGGGGGGACTTTTCGCATCAGCGACGAGCGCGGGCACGTGACGTTTTTGGATTTCTACGCCTCATGGTGCGAGCCGTGCCGGCTCGAGGCGCCGCTGATCCAACAGTATGCACGGGCGCATCCGAAGGTCGCGATCGTGCCGATCGACGTCGGCGAGCCGGCCGGCGTGGCCGCTAAATTCGCGCAACGCTTTCATATCGCGCACGTCGTGCTCGATCCCACCTCGAGTTCGCAGGGCTTTTTTCAGATCGAAGGTTTTCCTACGATCGTCGTGATCGATCCGCAAGGACGCATCCGCGCCACCTGGGCCGGCTTCAACCCGGCGATCGAACTCGCGATGGCGCACGCGGTGCGGACGCTGCAATGATCTAGGGCGGCCAGACACAGCGTCGCGCGCACGAACATTTACACGCCCTTCCAGACCGGTTTGCGCTTTTCGAGGAACGCGCCGGTGCCTTCTTTGGCGTCCTGGGTGTCGATCAGCGTCCCGAACTCGAGCGCCTCGAGCTCGAGCGCGTCGTCGATCGCGAGATGTGCGCCGCCGTTGATCGCGCGTTTGCACGCCGCGATCGCGAGCGGCGCCTTGGCGGCGATCGCGTTGCCGATACGCTTGGCTTCATTGATCAGGTCGCCCGGCGGGACAACCCTCTCGACCAACCCAACGCGCAGCGCCTCGCGCGCGTCGATCATCTCGCCGGTGAGGCACAGATACATCGCCATGCCCTTGCCGGCGAGCCGGGTCGTCCGCTGGGAGCCGCCGTAGCCCGGCATGATACCCAAATTGACCTCGGGCTGGCCGAACTTCGCGCTTTCGCTCGCGATCCGGATGTCGCCCGACATCGCCAGTTCGCACCCGCCGCCGAGCGCGAAGCCGTTCACCGCCATGATTACCGGCGTGCGCGAGCGCTCGATCTGACGCGTGATCGATTGGCCCAAGCGCGCCTGATCGGCGCCGGCGGTCGCGCTCGACAGCGCGTTCAACTCGCCGATGTCGGCGCCGGCCGCGAACGCCTTCTCCCCCGTGCCGGTAACCACGATCGCGCGCACGTCGGCGTTGCGCTCGAGTTCGAGCAAGGCAAACGAAAGTTCAGCCAAGAGTTTACCGTTGAGTGCGTTGAGCACGTCCGGCCGGTTGAGCGTAATGATACCGATGGCGCCGTCTTTGTCGACCAGAATGTGCTCGAAGATCGTCTCACTCATAATCGTAGAAGCCCTTTCCGGTCTTGCGGCCGAAGCGCCCGGCCAACACCATTCGTTTGAGCAGCGGCGGCGCCGCCATCGCCGGATCTTTGAATTCGTCGAACATGATCTGTGCGATGTAGTACGTCGTATCGAGTCCGACGAAATCCAGCAACTCGAACGGCCCCATCGGATATCCGCAGCCGAGCTTCATGCCCGCATCGATATCCTCTTTGCTGGCAACGCCGTCTTCGTAACATCGGATGGCGTAAAGCAGATACGGAATCAACAAGCGATTGACGACGAAGCCCGGCGTGTCTTGAGCGAGGATCGGTTCTTTCCCAAGCTTCTTGGCAAAGGTGAAGAGCGTATCGACGACCTCTTGCGCGGTTGCGATCGACTTGACCACCTCGACCAGCTTCATGATCGGAACGGGATTGAAAAAATGCAGCCCGGCAAATCGATTCGGGCGCTTGGTCTTGGCGGCCAGCTCGATCACGCACAGGCTCGAGGTGTTGGTGCAGATGATAGCCTGGGGCTCGAGCAGCGCGTCGAGTTGCGCGAAGAGCTTGGCCTTTACCTCGACGTTCTCGACGATCGCCTCCACGATCAAATCGCAGCCGGCCATGTCGTCGACCTTGGTTGTCGGCTTGATCCGGGCAAGCGCGGCGTCGCGCTCGCTTTGCGGTAATTTGCCCTTTTCCACGAATTTATCGAGCGATTTGGTGATGCCGGCGACGCCGCGGCGAAGAGGCTCGTCTGCCACCTCCATCATCACCACGCTGAATCCCGCCGCCGCGCAGGTTTGCGCGATGCCGCTGCCCATCAAGCCGGCCCCGCAGACGCCGACGCTGCGAATTTCAGACACTTGTCATCTCCTCCAGATTATCGTTTGATAAAGAGCGCAGGGGCTTTCTCTGCCTTGCGGTAGACTTACCTCCGCCTTACAAATTTGCCATTGCCGCTGGGAGGAGTGCGTAAAGGTGCGGACCGCCTATCACGAGGCACTCGAGGCGAGTCGACTCGACGTCGTTCGCTTGGGTGCGCTCTGCGGCGACGCCATTCGTGTTGCCGTCGAATCGCTCGAACGGCGCGACGCGACCGCGGGTGCGCGCGTCGTGGCGGGCGATGACGCGATCGACGATTTGCGACGCCGAATCGAATCGCACTGCATCGAACTGATCTGGCGCCAGCAGCCCGTCGCCGGCGAACTGCGCGAGATCGCGGCAATGCTCGAAATCGCAACCGACCTCGAGCGGGTCGGCGACTACGCGGTCGACATCGCCAAGAACGCGATCAAGCTCGCCGACCAGTCGCTGCGTCCCACGCGGGTCGAGGTCGATCGCATCGCGGGCGTGGCGCACGGGATGCTGCTCGACGCGATGCGCGCCTACACCGAACGCGATGCGAACTTGGCGAGCGAAGTCATCGACCGCGACGACGAGGTCGATAAGCTCTACAAACGCAGCATCAAGCTTTTGCAAGAAGAAATGCAGCAGGATCCGGAACTCGTACGATCCGGCACGCGCTATCTCTTCGTTTTGGCCTCGCTTGAACGCGTAGGCGATCGCGCCGGCAACATCGCCTGGCACACGAAGGACATGATCGGCCCGCAGTGACACCTCTCCGGGTGTGACACCCCTCCCCCGCTCGCAGTTCGACGTAACGCAGCGCTACATCTATCTGAACCATGCCGCGACCGGCATCTTGCCGCGACGAACGCATGAGGCGTTGTCGGCATTTCTGGAGGCTCAAGCCTGCGAAGGCGTCGTGGGAACCGCGCGGTACGAGATGAAGATGCCCGCGTACCGCGAGCACGTCGGCCGTTTCATCGGAGCGAGCGGCGCGGAGATCGGCATTCTCCGCAACACGAGCGACGGCGCCAACGTCATCGCACAGGGGCTGGACTGGCGCCGCGGCGACCGCGTCGTGCTCTGCGACAACGAATTTCCGGCGAATGCGATTCCTTGGCTCGCGCTGCGCCGGCATGGCGTCGAGATCGATCTCATCGATACCGCGCGCGAGCGCATGACGCCCGACGTATTACGCGAAACGATGACCGGGCGAACGCGGGTCGTGACGGTTTCGTGGGTTTCTTTTGCCGACGGGTATCGCCACGATCTGGCGGGCCTCGCGACGGTTGCGCACGAACGCGGCGCGATTTTGTGCGTCGACGCCATTCAAGGCCTTGGCGCCTTTCCGCTCGATGTGGGCGCGCTCGATATCGACGTGCTCTTCGCGGGCGGCCAAAAGTGGCTGCTTGCGCTCCAAGGCGTGAGCTTCGTGTACATACGCGCGAACCTGCTCGATCGCTTGGCGACCGGATCGCCCGGCTGGCGCTCGGTGGCCGACATCTGGGATTTCCTGAATTACGATCAGCCGCTCAGCCGGGACGCGCGCCGCTTTGAGGGCGGCACGCCGAACTTCGCCGGCGCGCTTTCGCTCGACCGGTCGATCGGCGTGATCGAAGAGGCGGGAACCGATGCAATCGGCGCCCACGTCCTCGCGCTTACCGACCACCTGGTGGAGGGTCTGCGCGCGTGCGGCGCCAACCTCCGCTCGCTGCGAGGACCCGGTATCTCCTCCGGCATCGTGACGTTTACGCTTCCGGGCGTCGACCCCGTCGCGCTCGGACGCGCGTTGCAGTCGGAAGGCATTGTAACCACCTGGCGGCCCAGCGGAATCCGCGTCTCGCCGCACGGGTACAACACGCACGACGAAATCGATACCGTACTGCGACTCGTGCCCGAACGCGCCCGAGCGCTCCCAGCATAGAGGGCTACCATGGTCGGACTGATACTCGCTGCGCATCTCGTCGCCACCGCGCCGACCACGCAAATCGCGCCCGGCACCTACACGTACGAGGCGATGCTCGCCGGCGCGAAGGTTGGCACGTCGACGCTGACCGTCAAGGATCTGGGCGGATCGATCGAGATCGACGAGCAGGCTAGCGGCGCGATGAGCGGTTCGACCGCTACTGCAAACTCGACCCTGCTCTTGGGTGCCGATCTCGCCCCGGTCAGCTATCGCCTGAACGCCACCGACGATGGATCGCCGCTGCGCGATTCAGCGACGATCGACGATACGACCGCCGACGTCACCAACGTCCACGGCACGAAGCAGTCCTTCGATCTTCCCGCCAGCGCGAAACATTTCGTGGTCGTCGATTTCGGCAGCTTCGCCGGATTCTTGCCGCTGCCGGCGCAAATGCGCGCCTGGGATGATGCGGTGGTCTACGCGGTCGTGCCGTCGATGGGCCGAACCGTCACGCTTACACCGCAATCGTCGACCAGCGAAGATCGTCCGACCGACGTGCCCGCGGGCGACGCCTCGATCTCGTTCGGCGGCGAAGCACCGTTCACGGTGTGGTACGATCCTTCGACCAACGTGCCCGACGAAATCGACTTCACCATGCAAGGGTTAACGGTCACAAGACAGCGTTAACAGGGAACCTGCTGTCGAATCTGACCTGCGATGAGCGAAGCGAATCGCGACTTTAGACGGCAAAGCTTCAGCTTTGACGGATAAAGTCTAGTAACCGTTGTCCTTCACGAACGACGGCGCCATCACGGCGTCGACCATGCCGTGGATCAGCCGTTTGTCGGCGGGTGCGATCGTCGCCAGAATGCCGCCGAGCTGCACGGTCGTCTCGCTCGTCACGAAATAGTAGGGACAGAGCCTCACCCGCCCGTCGAACATCCGGATCTCGCCTTCGGTGCGATCGAGGTACGGCATGCGAATGCGTTTGCCTTTGTGGAAACGCTGCAGGATGTACGGTGTGCGATCGAATGAGCGCAGCGCGTCCTCGAGCGCGGCCGTCCACTCTTCCTTGGTCAGATCGTTCGCGATCTTCACGCCGCGCGATCCCCACGCGAGCTCCGAAAAACCCGACGGCTTGACCACGTAATCGCGCTCGCTCTTACCCAGATCGAGCAGCGCGCGCCAATTGCCGACGGGTTGCCCGTGTACTTCGAGTCCCGCGATTACGCCCTGCGGGGGTAGCGGACGCGGATCGAGCACCCATGTCTTCGGAAAAATTGCCGAGAGACGAGCGAAGATCGCCGCTCCGTCGCGGCCGAGTTCGCCGCGCCAGAGCGCGGCCAGCGCGGGATGGTGGAAGAGGGCGAAGGAGAGTTTCTCTTCGAGCGGCGCTTTGGGTGGCGGCACCATCAGCACGCGATTGTGCCGTGCGGCGTAGAGCATCAATTCTTGCTTGGGCACGTTGAGCAAATCGAAGAGCTCGAAGTTGCGATAGATGGCGTCGAGTTTTTCTTCGCGCCCGTCCTCGAGCCGTACGAAGAGCGCTTCTTCGGTGAAGATCACGTCTTGCGGCGCGCAGACGAATGCTTTCACCTCGCCGATCCGGCGCACCGCATCGGCCAGCCAGCGAAGTTCGGTGCGATAGTCGCCGGACTCGTCGGAGACGACGATTGCAACGGTTGGGTGCGGCGTGCGGCTTGCGTAAGCGAGCATCGCGCCGAACGCGCGCGGGATGCCGTCGACGCCGCCGATGGACTCGATTCCGGCCTTGCAATACGCTTCGGTCATCGCCCCCACGAAGCCCATACCGCCGGGGATGCTGTCGAGCTCGGAGGCAATGAAGCCGTCCTCGGTCATCAGCAGATCGGGCCGAATGACGCCGGGGATGTCGGGCTTGAAACGGTTTTGCCGCGCGAGGCGCACGATGTGTTCGGGCTTCCCCTGGTCCAGATATTCGGCGATAAAGGCCGGCGCCGTGCCCCGCGCGCTGCGATTGTAGAGATTGTTGAGCGCCCGGTAGAAGGCGAGGAGGTCGCGGCCGATGCGTTCGATTTCGGTGACGGTCTTGGGCGACAATGCGAACGGCTCGGGGCTGACGCGCCACGGGATTCGCTCGCTGTCGTCTTCGGTTCGGAAGAGGCCGGGCGGAATCGCGTCGTGGATGAATTGCGCTTGCTCGCGAGCCGTGAGGTTAGGCACTTGGGCCGAACAGGGCATGATGAAACTACTCCGAGGGTCGAGCGCCGTCGGGAATCTTGGAACGGTTGAACGCTATGTATCTGCGCCGCACCTTTTTCCTAAACGCAGGGCCGCCCCGGGCGGTTGCGTTGCCCGCCGTCCGGCCGCTTCGTGGAGGGCCGGGTTGACGCCTCGCGCTATGCTGGGGATGGTGCCACCTATCCAGCTCATCGCCCTCGATCTCGACGGTACACTCCTCGATTCTTCCGAAACGATCTCCCAGGCTAACCGCGAGGCCATACGGGGAGCGCGTGAGCGCGGTGTGCGGGTCGTCCTCGTTACGGGCCGAGGCAGCGACGCGCCGCTGGGCTTCGCACGGGAACTCGGGCTCACCGATCCCGTAATCTGCGCACACGGCGCGCTCACCAAGGATTGCCCGAGCGGCCGCGAGCGCCGGCACATCGCGATTCCGCGCGAGTACGCGACGGCGCTGATCGAGTTTGCGCAGACCGAAAACCTCGACGCGGCGGTCTACACCGACGAGCGCTTTCATCGCCTCACGGGCGCACCGCGCTACATGGACGACATGGTGTCGCCGGCGTGGGTCGAGGTGCCGAACCTGATCCCGCTCGCCGAACGCGACTCGACCTTCATCCGATTTTTCGGCCGCACCGCGGTCGATGCGATAACCGCGCGCTTTGCCGGTATGCCTGTCCACTTCAAATACGAAACGTGGGGCGAGTTCGAAGAGCTCGCGATTACCAGCGAAGAGGCGACGAAGGAACGCGCGCTCGCGCAGTTGTGCCGCGATCTGCGCGTCGCACCGGCGGGGGTGCTCGCAATCGGCGATTCGCGCAACGACGTGCCGATGCTGCGCTGGTCGGGGATCGGCGTCGCGATGGGCAACGCGTTGCCCGAGGTGATCGAAGCCGCGCCCTACGTCACCGCCAGCAACGACGACGACGGCGTGGCGCGCGCGATCGAACGGTTCGTGCTCGATCCGCCCGAACGGGAGCAGCGCAGCGCGTGACCGAGGGAGCGCCGAGCCCGGAGTACGAGGCGCGGCTGCGTGGGATCTTGAGCGCGCGGGACTGGCAGGGATTGCGGGAATTCGCGCGCACCGAGAATCAGGTCGCGGACGAGATCTACTCCAAAGACCAGCACTTTTGGGAAGTCATGCTGCACAAGCTGATCTGCAATCGCATCGACATGTTGAGCGAGCACGCACAGGCGCGCGACTGGCTGACGCAGCGCGGTTACACCACCGACATCGGAGGATATTGATCGCCGCGATGACGGTTCGAGTGCGTGCGTTCGCGCGGATGCGCGAGTTACTCGACGAGGGAGCGTTTGATTTGCAGCTGCCCGAAGGTGCTACGGTGGTTGACGCGTGGGAAGCGCTGCGCGCCCGCAACCGCAAGATCGACGCGCTCGCCTCGAGCACCCGCATCGCGCGCAACGGCCGCGTCGTCGCATTGATGAGCGAGCGCCTCGCTGACGGTGACGAGATCGCGCTTCTCCCTCCGGTTGGCGGCGGATAACCAAGCGCCATGGCCTTGTTTGCCATCCTTCGGGATGCGATCGATCCGCGCGCGCTCGAAGCATCCGTGCGCACCGACGCCTGCGGGGCGATCGTGACGTTCCTGGGCGTCGTGCGCGGCAGCACGAGCGAAGGGCGCAGCATCGTCGGACTCGAGTACGAAGCGCACGAAGCCATGGCGCTGGCCGAGTTCGCGGCGATCGCATCCGAAGTGGGCGAGCGTCACACCGGGGTGCGGTTGGGCATCCTGCACCGGGTCGGAGCGCTGAACGTCGGCGAAGTCTCCGTTGCCGTGTGCGCTGCCGCACCGCATCGCCGCGAAGCGTTCGAAGCCTGCGAGTACGCGATCGAAGCACTCAAAGCGCGCGCCCCGATTTGGAAGAAAGAGGCCTACGCCGACGGCGGTGACGCGTGGATCGTCAACAAACTGTAGCCCGAAGAAGCGTGGGTATCGACCTCATCCGCGTGCACGCGCAGCACAACGACGTGGCCGTGTTGACGTACGAGCCGCGACGGCCGCGCAACGTGAGCATCGTTGCCGGCCACGGCTATTCGTCGAGCAAGCACAATTTGGATCTGCTCTGTTACTTTCTTTCCGCGCAGGGGTTTCGAGTCTACAACCTCGATTTTCCAGGTCATAAACTCGGCGCCAGCGGCGGTGAACTCCGCGGTATCGAAGACTGCGTCGATGCAATGAACGCGGTGGTCGCCCGAGCGCGCGAAGACGCAGACGTGTCGCTCTACACGCTCGGTCACAGCATGGGCGCGATGACCGCGCTCTTCGTCGCGGCCGCGGATTCTTCGATTGCGGGCGCGGTCTCGATCGCGACCGGCTACGGTTGGTCGCCGGCGGTCTCCTCGCTGCTTGCAGCCGCGTCTACCGACTTCCGTTCTTCGTACGTCGACGGTGTCGAGCTGCCGGTGCTCTTCGCAGATGCGCAGGCATGGTATGCGCGGCTTTTACCGCAGCTGGCGGGACGCCCGGTCTTGTACATCGCCGCCGCGCGCGATGCGATGGTCTCGCTCTCGACCGTTCGCGAGCTCTACGACCGAGCCCCCGAGCCCAAGAGCTTTGTGACGATCGAAAGCGATCACACCTACGCGGGCGAACACGCCAAGGGTGAAGTGTTGCAATGGCTGAACCACCGGCACCCACGCGCCTAACGCTGGCTGGAGGACCCGAACTGCGGCGTTACAGCCGCCACCTGCTGATTCCACAGGTCGGGCTGGCGGGCCAGGAACGCCTGCGCAGCGCGCGCGTGCTCGTCGTGGGCGCGGGCGGCTTGGGTTCGCCGGTGCTGCAATATCTCGCCGCCGCCGGCGTCGGCCGCATCGGCGTCGTCGACGACGATACCGTCGACGAGACGAATCTGCAGCGGCAGACGATCTTTGCCACCGCCGATATCGGAAAGCCAAAGGCGCAGGTTGCGGCGCAGTATCTGCACGCACTCAATCCGCTGATTGCGATCGATCCGATTCCGGTGCGCTTCGATACGGGCAACGCGCGCGAGTTGGTGCGGCTCTACGACGTCATCGCCGATTGCACCGACCGCTTTTCGATCCGTTATCTGATCAACGATGCGTGCATGCTCGAAGGCAAGCCTGACGTCTATGCCTCGATCTTTCGTTTCGACGGCCAGATCAGCGTCTTCGGATATCGCGACGGCCCGTGTTACCGTTGTCTCTACGCCGATGCGCCGCCGCCGGATTCGGTGCCGACCTGTGCGGAGGGCGGAGTGCTCGGGGTGTTGGCCGGACTCGTCGGCACCTGGCAGGCGAACGAAGTGCTGAAATTGTTGCTCGGTATCGGTGAGCCGCTGGCGGGACGACTGCTGCTGGTCGAGAGCCTGAGCGCGCGTACGCGCGAGGTGCGCTTCGCGCGCGATCCGTCTTGCGCGCTCTGCGGCGAGGCGCCGACGATCTTCGACGCGCTCGAATCCACCGTCGACGAGCTGCGCGACGAAGCCGATCTGGAGCCTGCCGAGCTCGACGACGCGCTCGCCGACGCGGTCTTGCTCGACGTGCGCGAACCGCACGAAGCGGTACTCGGTCTCGTCGAGGGCGCGCTGCACATTCCGGCTTCGCAGCTCGAGGAACGAATGCACGAACTCGATAGTGCACGGCACTACGTGGTCGCCTGCCGGGTCGGAGCCAAGTCGCATTGGGCGGCTCGCCGGCTGCGCGACGCCGGGTTTACTCGCGTCCGGCACCTGCGCGGCGGCCTGCTCGCCTACGCCGCGGCGCACGACTCGTTCGACTTCTTTTAGGCGCCTGGCATAGCTGGCACTCTATTGACGAGACTGCCAAAACTTCGCTACCATAGAGGTGGACGCCGGCTTCGATTGCTCTGCCCGGCGCGATTGAGAGGAGGCTATGACGATTTCAAATACGCCCGGCCGCACCCGCACCCCCAGAGTTGAAGGGCAAGCCGCGCCGTTAGCGATTTTCCGTGAGCTCTTTGGGTTCGATCCGTTCCCCGAAGCCTGGTCGATGGGCGCCGAGTACGGCGTCTCGCGGACGGAAAACGGCTACGAGGTCGAGATTCCGGTTCCCGGCTTCGCGCCGAGCGCGATCGAGATCACCCTGAAAGAAAACGTGCTCACCGTTTCCGGCAAGAGCGAAAAGCGAAATTTCTCGCGCTCGCTGATGATCCCGGAGGACGTCGATCCCGAGGGCATCAACGCACACGTCGAAAACGGCTTGCTGACGCTCGCGCTCAGCCGCCGTCCGGAAGCTCAGCCGCGAAAGATTCAAATATCGGTCGGGGACGCGGTAAGCCACAACTAAGGGAAGCAGCATTGCGATCGAATCCAACGCGCACCCGCACTTGCGGGTGCGCCTTTTGTATTGCCGAAGCGTGCAGCGTGCAATACAAACCGTTTGGGCCGACCGGCTTGGAACTGCCGGTCATCGGTCAGGGAACCTGGGACATGCCCGAAGGCGGAGCGCAAAAAGCCGAAGCGATTCGTGCGATTCGGCGCGGCATCGAACTCGGCATGACGCATCTCGATACGGCCGAGATGTACGGTTCGGGTGCGGTCGAGCGCCTGCTCGGTGAAGCGATTGCCGGGATTGCGCGCGAGCGCGTGTTCGTTACCAGCAAAGTGCTGCCGAGCAACGCGAGCTACAAGGGCACGATCGACGCCTGCGAACGCAGCCTGCGCAATCTGGGCCTAGAGTATCTCGATCTTTATCTGCTTCACTGGCCGAGCAGCGTGCCGTTGCGCGAAACGATGCGCGCGCTCGGCGACCTCGTGCATGCCGGTAAGGCGCGATTCGCCGGCGTCAGTAATTTCGACGTCGACGAGATGCTCGAGGCACGCGAATTGCTCGGCGAGATCCCGCTCGCGTGCAATCAGGTGCTCTATCATTTGCGCGAACGCGGAATCGAACGCCGCCTGATTCCGGCGGCGCGGGCAGCGAACGTTGCCATTGTCGCGTACACGCCGTTCGGCCGCGGCGCTTTTCCGAAAACGTCGAGCCCCGGAGGCGCGGCGCTGGCGCAGGTTGCCGCCAAGCACGGTGCGAGCGTGCGGCAAGTGATCTTGGCCTTCCTCACGCGCGATCGCAGTGTGTTCACGATTCCCAAGGCCGCGACGGTTGCACACGTCGACGAAAACGCTGCGGCCGGCGATTTGCGCTTGGATGCAAGCGACGTCGAGGCGATCGACGCGGCGTTTCCGGTTGGGCGCGAGGGGCCGCTCGCGACGCTGTGATCGGCGATCGCGCCGCGATCAAGCGGCTTGCCGTCGAACGCGCGAAGGCAATGGGCGCGGGCGAAGTACGCGTGGTCGATGCGCGCGACGATGCCGAAACGCGAGAGCGAATGCGCGCGGCGTTCGAACGCGGCGATTTCGTGACGTGGGGCTACGGCGACGACTACGCGCGCACCGCGGCCAGCCCGCAACACGTGCTCGCCGGCGCGCGCAGCATCGTGTGCATTGCGATTCCCTATGCGACGCCTGCGCCGGCGCGCCCGCCGCTGCACGGACGCGTCTCGAACTACGCCTGGTCGCTCGACTACCACCGCCGCGTGCGCGCGCTGCTCGCCGACGTGGCGGGCGCGATCGATCGTGCCGCGGGCGCACCGGTAACCGCCATCGCGTGCGATACCAAGCCGATCGCCGAACGGGCATTCGCGGCGCGCGCCGGGCTGGGCTGGATCGGCAAACACACCAATTTGATCTCGCCGTCACACGGATCGTTCGTCTTCTTGGGTGAGATCGTCACGACGCTCGAACTCGAAAGCGACGCGCCGCTGCGTAAGACGTGCGGGAGTTGCGTACGCTGCGTCGAGGGTTGTCCCACCGGCGCGCTGCGCGGCGACTACACGATAGACGCGAGCCGCTGCATTGCCGACTTGACCCAACGAACCGATCCGATTCCGCGTGAACTTCGCGCCCTGATCGGCGACTGGGTGTGGGGCTGCGACATCTGCCAGATCGTCTGTCCGCCGACGCAGCGAGCAGGGACGCGCGGCAGTCCGGCGTTCTTGCCGCACGAGCGCTCGACTGCTGCCCCTGCGCTCACAGAACTGCTCAAGCTTCGCAG
Source organism: Candidatus Baltobacteraceae bacterium (assembly GCA_035502855.1). NCBI lineage: Bacteria > Bacillati > Vulcanimicrobiota > Vulcanimicrobiia > Vulcanimicrobiales > Vulcanimicrobiaceae > Vulcanimicrobiaceae bacterium. The sequence goes on along the minus strand of DATJTX010000024.1, from coordinate 187,091 downwards.
CGGAGAATTCAAACGGCGTTACGCGCGCACCGCAATGGGATGGCGCGGAGCCGCGGTGCTGCGGCGCAACGCGGCGATCGCGCTCGGGAATGCGCTCGACCGCTCGAGCGTCCCCGCGCTGACGGACGCCGTGCGCGGCGATCCGCACCCGATGGTACGCGGCGCGGCGGCGTGGGCGCTGGGCAGAATCGGCTCGCCACCCGCGATCGAAGCGCTGCACGAATGCGAACGCGCCGAACCCGACTCCACCGTCCGAGAGGAAATCACCGCGGCACTGTTATGAAACTGTTCGTTATTCTGCTCGCCGATCTGCTCGCACGGATGGCCGTCGTCAATCCCGGTCTGCACAGCTACTCGGCGACGATGCACGCCCACGTTGCGCTCTCGACCTTCCCGTTTCTCTCGACCGACATCGTGGCGACGTACTATCACAAGGATCCCGACCTGGATAAACTGTCGATCACGAGCGGCTTACCGGTTGTCGCGCAGGGCTTCTCGCAGCTCTATCCGCACATCGTCCCTCCCTCGCGCTGGGGGCTGGTCTACGTCATCACCAAAAGCTCGGACGACGGCAAGACCGCGACCTTCACGCTGGTCCCGCGCAAGAACGGGAACGTCGTGCGCGTCGAAGCGACGGTCGACGATGCCTCGGCAACGGTCCGTTCGATGCGTTGGGACTACGCCAACGGCGGCTGGGCGTCGATGAACGAGCATTATGGGCTCGTGCAAGGGAATACCGTGGTCGTGTCGCAGACCGGTCACGTAGACGAGCCGAACTACAAGGGTGACATCACCGCAACCCTTTCGGGGTATCAGATGAATCCGAACCTTCCCGACGCGCTGTTCACCCAATAGAGCATGCAATCCACGGTCGACCTGACGCGCGAACTCTTGGCCGACGCCTTCAACCGGCCCATCACCTATTTGCGCGTTTCGGTCACCGACAAGTGCAATCTGCGCTGCGTCTACTGCATGCCCGAATCCGGCCTTCCCTGGCTGCGGCGCGACGAATTGCTTTCCTACGAAGAGATCGTCGAGATCGTGCGGGCCGCGGCGCAGGCCGGCGTCCGGACGATTCGTCTGACCGGCGGTGAGCCGCTCGTGCGGCGCGATCTGCACCGCTTGATCGCGGGGATCGATGCAATCGAGGGAATCGAAGACATCGCGCTCTCGACGAATGCGGTTTTACTCGAAGAACAGCTCGACGCGCTGCTCGCTGCCGGACTACGCCGCGTGAACATTTCGCTCGACACATTGCGGCCGGACCGTTTCGAACGGATCGCGCGCCGGCCCGGACTCGATAGCGTCCTGCGCGGCGTCGACGCCGCAATCGCCGCCAACCTCGCACCGGTGAAACTGAACTGCGTGGTGATGCGCGGCGAGAACGACGACGAGATCGCCGCGTTCGCTGCGCTCACCCGCGAGCGCGCCGTCTACGTGCGCTTCATCGAGGTGATGCCGGTTCACGAAAACCTCGAATTGCAGCGCGATCAGTATGTTTCTTCGGACGAGATCCTCGAACGCGTGGCTGCGGTCGAACGCATCGAGCCGGTTCCGGGTCCGCCCGGAAACGGGCCGGCCCGCTATTTCGCCTTTCCCGGCGCGCCGGGCGCCGTGGGCGTGATCAGCCCCCTCTCGCACGATTATTGCGAGCGCTGTAACCGGGTCCGGCTCAGCGCCGACGGGCGGCTGCGCCTCTGCCTCTTCGGCGATCAGCACGTCGATCTGCGTACGCCCCTGCGGGCCGGCGCCTCGACCGCGGATCTGGCCGACCTGCTGCGCGCGAGCATGGCGATCAAACCCGAACGCCACCACCTGCGGCTCGGCGAGGCTAGCTCCCGCCTCCGGGCCTTCTCCGAAATCGGCGGCTGATTTTGCCCAGCTCGTCGTCAGCGAGTCCCTCATTTGCTAGAGCAAACTTCGGGGCTCGCTTCCTCGATCTGGACGAAATCTCGTCACAGGGCCTGGTAGACTGGCGTTAATGGGCAAAGGGGGACCCAACAGCATGGAGGAGGTCTGCCTCACCACGCAATCGGCGGCCGGCGTACAGCTTCGGATCGAAGCGCTCGTGCGCGAATATCAGACGAAGCTGGCGCGCTACCTTCGGCGCATGGTCGGCGATAGTGAGCTTGCCCTCGATCTGACACAGGACGTGTTCCTCGCCGCCTATCGGACGCTGCAACGCGACCCCGAGCGTCCGCTGACCGCGGGGTGGCTGTACAAGACCGCGACCAACGGCGCGATCTCGCACCTGCGTCGCAAGAAGATCATTCGCATGCTTCCGCTCGACCGCGAGAGCGACGATCGCTCTTGGCGGATCGACGAGCGCAGCGCAGCGTCGGTCGATCTGCAAGCGGCGATCGCGAAGCTGCCGCCCGAACAGGCGGCTGCGGTCTTGCTGACCAGCTATGCCGGGTACTCCTCGAGCGAGGCCGCAACGATTCTCGGGACCTCGCCGGACGCGGTTCGCCAGCGCGTCTGCCGAGCAATGAAGATCTTACGGTCGGTGATGACGGAGCAATCGTGAACAACCAATGTACGCGCGCAGAGATTCTCGCCGGAGCGATCGCGCTCGGTGAGGCCGGCGCGCAAGAGCGCGACGAATATCGCGGGCACATCGCATCGTGCCCGGCGTGTTTGCGCACGCTCGGCGGCGAACGCGAAATCGAGCGCGTCATGGCGATCGTCGCGCAGGCGCGCGAGAGCGAGACGTGGGAACCGCTTGCGCGGCGCGCGAGCCGGCGTTCCCGGACGTTGCGAGGTTTCTGGGGCGCAGCGGCGGTGCTTGCCGCGGCGCTCGTCGTCGCGTTCGGCGCGCGCGCGCTCATCGCGACCAATCCCAAGACGGTTGCCCGCGTAACCAAACCGGCGACCGTGGCGCGTGCGCCGGTCGTTCACGTTGCGCTGGAGAAGCCGGCTCCTGCCGCGGCGGCTACCCCGCCGCGGGTCGCGAAAGTCGCGCCACGCCGGCGTGCTATCGTCGTCGTCCACAACGTCGTCACGCGTCGCGGCAACGCGCTCACGCAGACCACGACCACGCAAACGACCGAAGTTGCCGATGCGGCGGTGCCCCAAATGACGGCGCCCGCGTCGAACGTGCCGATCTGGCGGCGCGGCGAAGCGATGCCGTCGCAGCATGTCTCGGCAGCGCAAGTCAAGCCGGAACCGGTGCTCAGCGGACGAGCCGAGTCGATCGCGGTGGCACCGATGACGGTGGTGCGCGACGTGGTGCCGCTCGGCGGCGACGCGGCGATCGTTCCGCACCCCACACGGCTGGCGATCGAAGAGGACGCGCAAGGAACGACGGCGTTCGAAGTGATGGTCGACGAGCGCGGCGCACCGACGAAGTGCACGATCACGAAGTCTTCGGGTTTTCTCGTGCTCGACGTGGCCGTGTGCAAGGCGGCGATGGCGGCGCGCTACAGTCCGCGCACGCTAAACGGAAAGGCGACGGTCGGCATCTATCGCGACGCGTTCACCTTCCGTGCGTCGGACATTGAGCCGAGCCCGCTGCCCGCAGCCACACCGCGGTAACTAGGGAAGCTCTGCTTCCCTAGTCGATCGATTTGCGGAAGAAGGCGAGCATCTTCTCCGCTTCGGGCATGATCCGGAACTCTTCGAATCCCCAGCTCTTGGCCTGCGTGATGCCGCGCGAATTGTTCATCGAGATCAAGAAGGTCAAGGTTTTGACCTTGCGCTTCATCGCCAGGCGCTGAACCTCGCCGACGAGTTCGGTTCCGACTTCCGGCGGAGCGTTGGGCCGCAGGCGCAGACTCTCCATCATTGCGACGTCCATGCCGTTGGCGGCCTCGGGATCGTCGTATCCGATCGGCAACTTGAAGACGAGTTGAACCATCCCGAGTAATCCGGTTTGATCCTCCGCGACCAAGATCACGCGCCGGCCGGCTTTTTGTTCCCCCAGACACATCGTCATGCGCGCGGTCCACGATTCATTCCGCGAGGGCGCACCGGTAAGCACGCCCTCTTTTGTAAGGCGTTCGATATCGCTCGTTTGCGCGAACCGCAAGAAGATCCGTCGGGCCACGTCGCCTTTCGATTCCGCTGTGGGGAGAACGGGCCCTCTCAGACGAAAACGCCCGCCCAGCAATGCAAACCCGCCAACGACCGATATTCGCCGCCATCGTCATAATTCTTATGGGATTTTCGAACGTAGGTTGTTCGCATCGGCATGATGCTGGCGGGCAAACGGATCGCAGCCGCGGAGCCGAGCTTTTTACGAAAAATTGCCTGCCTTGCCATGGTTCCTCGCCGGAAGGCGCGCGCATCGGGCCCTCACTGGTGAACCAGGGGCGTCGCAGCAGCCTCGCGCAGATCGAGCGGGCGATCGAAGCACCCGACCCGCCGATGCCCAAACTCTATCCGGGTACGCTTACCGAGCAAGACGTCGAAGATATTGCCGCCTACGTTAAGACCCTTTAGGATTTGGAGACGATGGCGGCGCCGTTCATCTTTCGTTTCACCCGCGACTTGCGCATCGACGATCACGCAGGTTTGGCACGGGCCGCCGCACACGGCGACGTAATACCCGTCCTCGTCCTCGACCGCGCGATCGAGGCACGCCTCGCCCGCTCGCCGCGGCGCGCGGCATTTTTTTGTGCCGCGGTGGCGGCGCTCGACACAGCCCTGCGCGAGCGCGGTACACGGCTCTTGGTCCGCCGCGGTGCGGCGGGCGCGGTGCTGAAGAACGTCGCGCGCGCCTGCGGGGCCGCCGGCGTGGCGTGGAGCGCCAGCTACGACGGAAGCGGTGTCGCCGGCGACGCGCGCGTGCAGTCGGAACTCGAAGAGGCCGGGCTGCGTGCGGTGCTGGTTCACGACGCGCCGGCCATTCCTCCGGAGGAGACGGCCGCGGCACGGCCGAGCGGCGGTGACGGATATCGGGCCTTCGCGCCATACTTCGACGTGTGGCGCACGTTACGGCCCGCGTCCTACGACGTGCCGCTGCTCGTCCGCTTCGCACGGTGCGAGCTGCAAAGCGAGCAACTGCCGCTCTCGCACGAGTTCGGGGCCATCGAGCGCGCGATCGAATCCGGGTCCACGCGCGCGCGTGCCGTTCTCGAGCGGTTTCTCACCGGGCCGGCGACCCAATACGCGTTCGCCGTAAACGTGCCCAGTAACGAGGGAACCTCGCACCTGGCTGCCCATCTCTCGTTCGGGACGATTTCCGCGCGCACCGTCGTACGAGCGACGCTCGCGCGCATGGAAGACCCGTTCCTCTTGAGCGAAGAGCGCGTTTCCCTCCGTCTGTTCTCGCGCTCGCTCGCGATGCGCGATTTCTTTCTCCAACTCGGATCGTTCTACGGCCCGATCGACGACGACGCGTTGCAAACAAAGATGCGCGGCTTTCCATTCGCGCGTTCGCATCCCGCGCTCGATCGCTGGCGCGGAGGAAAAACCGGCTATCCGCTGGTCGATGCCGGAGTACGCCAGTTGCACGAGACGGGGTGGATGCATCCGCGCGTCCGTGCGGTTGCGGCGTCGTTTCTTTGCTTCGATCTCGGCGTCGACTGGCGAGTCGGCCGCGACGAGTGGGAGCGCTGGCTCATCGAAGACGATCCCGTACTCTCCAGCGGAAATTGGCAATGGATCGCGGGTGTCGGCGCCGACATGGCACAGTATCCGCGCATCTACAATCCCGAAAAGCAGAGGCGCCGCTACGATCCGAGCGGCGCTTATGTCAAAACGTGGGTTGCGGAGCTCGCACAACTACCGCCGGGTGCCTGGAACGGGCGCTTCGCCGACGACCGGCAATTATCGCTCGAACTGTTCGCGCGCGATAGTTATCCGCGTCCGGTCGTCGATCACGAGCGCGAAGCACGCGCGTTCCTGGAGAGATACAAAGATTATTTAACGAGAAAGCTCTGATTTTGTTCTGACGAAGAGCAGGGCTAAATCAGACTTTCTAGGCGGGCATGCGTTCGTCGAGCCAGTCACTGATCACCGGCACGCGCACGGGTTCGCCGTGCCACGCTTTGATGCCGAAGACGACGCTGGCCAGGATGAAGAGCGGCAGCATCATTACGAGCACGAACGTCGACGACCAACCCAGCACCGGGATCATGCTGGTCAGCTCGAGCAGCGCCCAGAATGCAGCGAATCCGACGTTGAACCCAAGGGCCTGCAGCGCCTGGCGCTTGATGTATTTCGAACGCTTCGAATCGAGGAGAGCGAGCAGAGCCAGCGGCCAGAGTGGGTAGCCGAGCGCAACCAGGGCACGCGACTCGACCGGGTCATCGGAGATCGTCGTGACATGCGCGCGAGGTGCGGCGGCCGGGGGCGCGGGGTTGGGCCGCGGCGGAACCTGGCCCCAAAGTTGCTTGCGCTCGCCGGTGGTCGCGTCGATTTTTTCCGCCAGACGGCAACTCGGACAACCGCCTTGGTCGTCGCGGCACGTCGCGCAAATGGCTTTGCCGCAGTGTACGCACGGCGCAACCGACGGGACGTTCGAGTGAAAATAACAGTCCATGATGCTCGTATCTCGCTCCAATCCTACACTACACTCAACTCTACTGCCGGGTATAGGGGCAGGTTTCACCGGCGGCGCTCCGCAAAGCGCGGGGGCAAGTATGCTGGGTTCTACGATGCCGGGCTCCTCCACGACGCAGGGTTCCACGGTCGCGCGGCTGGCGCGCGAAGGGCGTCCCTATTATCCCCGTTTGCTGCTGGCGATCGGGCTCGGCGCGGTCAACAGCCTACTCGTCCTCGTCGGGCCGTGGGCGCTGGGTGTGATCATCAATCGGGTCGTCGTACCGGCAACCTCGCCGCAGAGCCACGTCAAACCCGATCTCGTTGCGCTCTATCTGGCGCTCGGGGCAACCTACGTCTCACTCGTGCTTTCGAACTTCGCGACGTACGGGACGAACTACATCACCACGTGGTGCGGGCAGCGCTTTCTCGCCACGCTCCGCCGCGAACTCTACGACCGGCTCCTACGCCTGCCGCTCGAGAGCTTCGATCGCTGGCGGCCGGGCGAGCTGCTCGCTCGTTTCAACAGCGACCTGCAGGTGATGAGCGACGCGGTCAGCGTTTCGCTCCCCCAGCTGATCAACGCGCTGCTCACGTTCACGAGTTCGCTGATCGCGATGATCGTGATCGATTGGCTGCTGACCCTGGTGCTGATCGTGGTCGCACCGCTGATGTCGCTCGCCGTCTCGCGCTTCCAAAAACTCATCTCGGCGAGCATGCAGCGCTCCCAGATGCGCATCGCCGATATGTCCTCGACGTTGACCGAAGTGTTGCAGGCCCAGCGAATCGTCAAGGCATTTTCGCGCGAGGACTTCGAATCCAAGCGCTTCCATCATCGCACCGAAGACTACTTCGGCGCATTCATGAAGCTCAATCAGTTCGTGTACATGCAGCCGGTCGTGATCTCTTCGATTCTCTCGTGCGGCGTGATCGCGATCATTTGGCTCTCCGTGCGCGAGGTGCTGGTCGGGCACCTCAACAGCGGCCTGCTCTTCAACTACTGGCTGCTCGTCGTCAACCTCGTCAACCCGATGAATCGGATGGCCGCGTTCGTGGGCGATCTGAGCAAAGCGCTCGTCTCGACCAGCCGCGCGTACGAATTGCTCGACCTGCCGCAGGAAGAGGAAGCCGTTGCCGCGGCCCCGATGCCGCGTGTCGCCGGGCGAATCGAATTCGATCATGTGTGGTTTTGGTACGGGACGGACGAATCGCAGGCGCTCGCCGACGTCACCGCCGCGATCGAAGCCGGCGAGATCGTCGCGGTGGTGGGACCGTCGGGCGCGGGCAAAACGACGCTGATCAACATGATCCCGCGGTTTTACCGCCCGCAGCGGGGCCGCGTGCTGGTCGACGGAGTCGACATCGCGTCGGTTCGTCTGGCCGATCTGCGCTCGCAGATCGCGATCGTGCCGCAGGATCCCCAGCTCTTCCGCGCGTCGATCGCCGACAATATCCGTTACGGCAAGCCCGATGCAAACGACGACGACGTGCGCCGCGCGGCGATCGAGGCCAACGCGGACGAATTCGTGCAAAGCTTGCCGCAGGGCTACGCAACCGAGGTCGGAGAGCGCGGTGTCCGCCTTTCCGGTGGTGAGCGCCAGCGCATCGCCATCGCGCGGGCGATCGTACGCGATCCGCGCATCCTCATCTTGGACGAAGCGACCAGCGCGCTCGACCGCCATTCGGAAGCGCTGATCGAAGCGGCGCTCGATCGGCTCTTGCCCGGACGGACGACCGTGATCATCGCTCATCGTCTCTCGACGATCCGCCGCGCGTCGACGATCCTTTATATCGAAGGCGGACGGGTGCTGGAAGCCGGCTCGCACGACATGCTGATCGCCCGCGGCGGCGCCTACGCACGTCTGCATGCCGCTCAATTCACGGCGTAATTGGGTCGATAGAGTCTAGGATGGCTGATTTCAGCATGCTTCCGCTTGGGGAGGCCACCACGCTGCTCGGCGAGGCGGTCAAGGGCGCGAAGCTCGAGCACGACCAAATCGCGAACAACATCGCCAACGTCAACACGCCGGAATTTCGCAGCTCGTACGTGGATTTTCAGAGCGCGCTCCAAGCCAGCCTCGGAACGCCGCCGGACCCCGACCAGCTGCCGATGGAAACCGATGACTCTCGCCAGTTTGCAATCGGCGACGCGAGCGCGCCGGTTCCGTACGATCCGCAGCCGCAGGTCGATACCACCACGCAAATGCGGGTCGACGGATCGAACGTCGACATCGATCAGCAGATGGCGCAGCTCTCCGAGAACACGAGCTACCAAGAGACGATGTCGCAGCTCTTGCAAGAGCAGTATAAGTTCCTTCGCGAAGCGATCACGGAGCAACCAACGTAGCATGGGTTATTACGACGCAGTCGAGATCAGCGCGTCCGGCCTCTCGGCCGAGCGATTGGCGATGGACGTCATCGCGAACAATATCGCCAACGCCAATACCACGCGCACGCCGCAGGGCGGCGCGTTCAAGCGTCAGCTGGTGATTTTCGCGCAGAAACCGGCCTCGCCGTCGGGCTCGGACCAGGTTGGCGCGTCCGATTCGGACGACTCCGCCGATCCGTTTGCCCCGCCCGATCCCTTCGATCCGAGTTCTTCACAGCCGGCCAGCGTCGAGGGCGTCCAGGTCGTGGGCATCACCACGGATCCGAGCCCGGACCGGCTGGTCTTCGATCCCGGGAATCCCGAAGCCGACGCCCGCGGCTACGTGCACTATCCGAACGTCGAGATCGTCAAAGAGATGGTCGATCTCATGGCGGCTTCACGTGCCTACCAGGCCAACGTGGCGGCGATCACCGCTTCGCAAAACATGGGTGCAGCCGACCTCTCCCTGCTCAAGAGCTAACCGCGCGGGAATAACACGATGATGGATATCAATGGCTACGGCGATGCGATGAGCAAGGTCGTCCCCGGGACGTTCGTTCCGGACATCGCCCCCCAAACGGCGCCACAGTCCGAACCGCTGCCGGACGACGGAAGCATCGCCGGCGCAGGCGGCGTTTCGTTCAAAGACACGCTAGCCGGAATGCTCACCCACGTCAACGATCAGATGCTCACCGCTCAGCAGAAGTCGGAAGACCTCGCGACCGGCAAGAGCAACGATCTCGAGGGGACGGTCAAAGCGGTCGAAGAGGCGGGCCTCTCGATGCAGATGGCCCTCTCCGTCCGCAACAAAATACTCCAAGCGTATACCGAAATCTCTCAGATGCAATTTTAGCGCAGCCTGCCCTTGGGGCGCCTCTTCCCGAAGACGCTCCTCGCGGCACGTCCTGTGCCGCTCCTGCTGCGCGAGTTTTGCGCCACGCCCAAAGGAAGTTCGCATCCTGCGAATGGCGCAAAACTTCGAGCCTTCTGTCAGAGGCACCCCAAGGGCACGCCGCCCTAAAATTCCCTCCTCGTTCAACCGAATACCTGACTGAGTACCGGTGGATAATCCGGGACTTGCGGTCTGGACTACCTCGCACGAAGGGTGGAAGGCCGCCGGCAAATCCGACTGATTGAGGATTTTGCCACAAGCCGGGATTCCGGCAGGCCGTTCGTGCGGAGGTTTTTTCTTTTGGTCCGTGGCCTGTACACGTCTGCGAGCGGCGCGCTCGTAGCGGAGAGCATGGTCGACAACGTGGCGAACAACCTCGCCAACGTGAACACGAGCGGCTTCAAGCAGACGCTGCTCCAAGTTCAGTCCGCGCCGACGCTCGACATCTACCGGATTCAAACCGATCCCGGCAAGACGGCGACCGGAGCGCTCTCGGGCGTGCCGGTCGCGCAAGCGGTTGGCCTGCTCGGAACCGGCTCGCAAGTCTACGACACGCCGACGAGCTTCGAACAAGGGCCGATCCGGCAGACGGGCAATCCGCTCGACCTCGCGATCACCGGAAACGCGAACGCGTTTTTCACCATTCAAACGCCGAACGGCGTGCGTTATACCCGCGACGGCGAGTTCGCCGAAGACGGGCAGGGCATTTTGCGCACCCGCGACGGCAACACCGTGCTGAGTACGCAAGGAACGCAGATCCAGTTACAAAACCAGGGCGCGGTCACGATCGGCAAGGACGGCACCGTCTTTCAGAACGGACAGGTCGTCGCGCAGATCCAGTTGACGCAGTTCAACAGCCTGCTCAACCTGCGCCCTGAAGGGGCGAACAACTACGTGCCCAGCGGCAACGCCGGCCCGTCGCCGACGACCACCGCGAGCGTGCAGCAGGGAGCGCTCGAAGCCAGCAACGCCAACGTGGTGCGCTCGATGGTCGACTTGATCACGGCCGAGCGCTGGTTCGATGCGAACGAAAAATCGATCAAGACCCAAGACGACGCTACCAATACGGCGATCTCGCAAGTCGCCAAGACCAGCTAGGAGCTAGTGAACCGAGATGATGCGATCGCTCTACACTGCAGCCAGCGGCATGATCGCCCAGCAGTACAACATGGACACGATTTCCAACAACCTCTCGAACGTCAACACGACGGGGTTCAAGGGCAATCAGGCGCGGTTTCAGGACCTGGTCTATCAGCAGATCCAGGCGCCCGGAAATCCGATCGGCGCGTCGATCGTTCCGGTCGGTCAGCAGGTTGGTTTGGGCACGCAAGTTTCGGATTCGGAGAAAGTTTTCACCCAAGGGTCGCTGGTGCAGACGAGCAACAACCTCGACGTCGCGATCGAAGGCGACGGTTTCTTTCAGGTGACGATGCCCGACGGGACGACCGCGTATACGCGCGACGGTTCGTTCAAAGAGGACGCCAACGGTTCGATCGTCACCGCCGACGGCTACTTCGTGCAGCCGCAGATCACGATTCCGCAGAACGCGGTCTCGGTCTCGATCGGTTCCGACGGCACGGTCTCGGCGCAGGTGCCCGGCGCGGTGCAGCCGCAGACGCTCGGACAGTTGCAGCTCGCGCGATTCGTCAATAATGCGGGCCTCTCGCCGACGGGCAACAATCTCTACACCGAGACAGCCGCGAGTGGACCGCCGATCGTGACGACTCCGGGCCTCAACGGCGCCGGGACGCTGCAAGACGGCTATCTCGAAAGCTCCAACGTGCAGGTCGTCAACGAGATCGTCAACATGATCGTCGCGCAGCGTGCCTACGAGGCGAACTCGAAAGCGATCGGGGCCGCGGACGACATGCTCTCGACCGCCGTTCAGCTCTCGCCGTTCCAGTAGGATCGATGATGCGATCGTTTGTCGCCGCCGTGCTTCTCGGACTCGCGTGCTTTGCATGCGTGCCGGCGGCACTGCGCGCCCAAACGCTCACGCAAGTCGTGCCGGGGCGGCGTTTCGAAGAACTTGCCGCGCCCGCGATCAAAGCCGTCCATCTGAGCGGCGACGCAAAACTCGTGCAGGCGTATCAGATTCCCGATCAAACGGTCGGGGCCGGCCGCGTGAGGCTGCTCGTCCAGAGCGCGATCGTCACGCCCTCGTACGTGAACGTGCCGATTCAGGTCGATCTCGACGGTAGGTTCCTGCGCCAGATTTTCGTCGGATACAAGGTCGTGCGTTACGTGCAGACCGCCGTAGCGACCCACGATCTGCTGCCCGGAGCGGTGCTTACGGCCTCGGATCTGCGCATGGCGCGCGTCATATACAGCGGGCAGTGGACGAACGGCGCGGTGGTGCTGGTCGGGCGCCGGTTGATCGCCGCAGTGCGTGCAGGCTCGCCGATTACGATCGAAAGCACGACGATCAACCAAATCGTCAAGGCCGGCAACACGGTGACGCTGATCGTAGACGACAACGGCGTGGCGGTCGTGGCCGACGTCGTCGCGCGGAGCAGCGGCGGTCTGGGCGAACACGTCTCGGTCTACAATCCGCAGACGAATACGACGCTGACGGGAACCGTCGTCGGCCCCGATCGCGTCGAACTGAACCTGTCGGGAGAGACACTGTGATGCGCACCACGCTGGCAATCATCGCGCTGCTCGCGCTTGCTCCCGCCGTTGCGGCCGCCGATACTCTCTATCAGGCTGCCCCGCCGGCGGTCGGACCGGGACATCCGCTGCGCCTGATGGCCGACCATCGCGCGGCGCAGATCGGCGATTTGGTCTACGTGCAATTCGACATCGCCAACACCAACTCCGAAGTGAACGATTACTCGAGCAGCAAGGCGGCCTCGATGTCCGGCGGAAACGGAAGCGGCCTCTTCAACCTGCCGCTGGTGCGGTTGAACAACTCGGTCGCGGGGCAATCGACGACCACGACGGCGCAGACCGCGACCGGATCGAACGCCTTTACCGCGACGATGATGGCAACGGTAACCAACGTCTTTCCGAGCGGTGCGTTGCAGATTACCGGTGACCAGTCGATGACCGTCAACGGACAGGCCCAGACGCTGCATATCACCGGAACGATTCGACCCGAGGACATCGACAACACCGACACCGTGCTGGCTTCGCACGTGGCCAACGTCCAGGCGACGTTCAAGGGCAACGATCAGAAGAACAAAGGGCTCCTAGCGAGGATACTGAGTTGGCTCTTCTAGGCCGAACCCTCACCGCGTTCGTGCTCGCGCTGCTCTGCGCGGGCTCATGCGCGTGGGCCGACCCCTTCGGGGAGGCTGTTTTGGTCAAGGACATCGCGCACGTGCAGGGCGTGACCGGCAACCAACTCGTCGGCTACGGCGTCGTTGTCGGTCTGCAGGGGACCGGCGATTCGACCTCGGTCATCTTCACCAGCCAGACGATTCAGAACATCCTGCAATCCTTCGGGCTCACCGTCTCGCAGCAAGAGGTGCGCACGCGCGACGTCGCGGCGGTCATCGTCACCGCGACGCTGCCGCCCTTTGCCCACTCCGGCGATAACGTCGACGTCGACGTTTCCGCGATGGGCGATGCGACCAGCCTTCAGGGCGGGACGCTCGTGCTCACCGAGCTGCGAGCGGCCAACAACCTCGTCTACGCGACGGCGCAAGGACCGGTTTCGGTCGGCGGTTTCGTCGCCGGCTTCGGCGGATCGACCGTCAACAAAAACTACACCGGCGCGGGCCGCATTCCGAACGGTGCGGTGATTGCGCGCGACATGGTCACGCCGATCGAAAACTCTCCCAACGGTTTCAACTACGTGCTGACGACGCCCGACTTCCGGACCGCGGCCAATCTGGCCGCGCTGCTCAACGCGCGGTTCGGTGCGCGCACCGCTCAGGCTCAAGACGCGGAAACCGTGCACGTCAACCTGCCTCCGCAGTACGCCAACAATCCCGTGCAGTTTCTCGCCGACGCCTCGGATTTGAGTTTCGAACAAGACGAATTGGCGAAGGTCGTGATGAACGAGCGTACCGGTACGATCGTCTTCGGCGGCGACATCCGTCTTGCGCCGTGCGCGATCGCCCACGGCGACCTCACGATTACGATTACGACGCAGAACCAGGTGGTACAGCCGAACGCGTTCTCCAACGGCCAAACCGCGGTGCAGCGCAATACGACGGTCGCGGCCTCGGAGAAGGGTCATCAGTTGACGTTCATTGCCGGAGCGGCCACGCTTTCGTCGGTCGTGCGCGCACTCAACGTGCTCGGCGTCTCGCCCCGCGATCTGATCGCCATCGTGCAAGCATTGCGCGCCTCGGGCTCGCTGCAAGCCGATCTGGAGATCCTCTAGTGGCGTCGCCGATCGATCCGACGAGCAGCAATCCCGCGCAGGCGCAGAGCGCGCAGAACCTTACGCCGGTGCAGAAAGCCGCCTTGGCTAAGCTGCACGACGCAGCGACACAATTCGAAGGCGTCTTTCTCGAGATGCTGATGAACGCGATGCAAGACACCGTGCCTCAGCAAACGATCTTCGGCCAGCAGTCAGCGTCGGAGTCGACGTGGCAGAGCATGCTCAACGACGAGCGGGCACAAGCGATCGCGAAAGATGGTTCGTTCGGCCTCGCCCAGCAGCTCGAAAGCCAACTGCGCAATCAGGTTCTGAGCGATGCGAGTCAGGAAGCTGCCGTACAGGTCGATGGGAGGATCGGACCGTGAGCGATTCGTGGGATGCGTTTGCAGCTGCCTTGCGCGAAGAATCGGCGCTGCTCAAGCGGACGCACGAAGCGTCGCTGGCCCTCACCAAGGCGCTGGTGAAGAGCGACGCGCTGGAAATCCTCGAGAGCGAGCACGCGTTGGATTCGGCTCGTCGCGCCTATCATTCGGCCTCCGGAAAACGCCGTGGTATGCAGATTCGCGGATTCGGTTCGCTCACGTTGCGGCAAGTCTGCGGTTACGCGCCGCGGGCCCTCTGGCCCACGCTCAATCAGCGGCTGGTCGAGTTGACCACGACCTCGATCGGGCTGCGCATCACCAACGCCAACAACAAGGCGCTGATTCAGAGCGGTATGCAGCGGCTGGTCAAGATCACCGCGGCACTGCAGCGTGCCGCCAACGATACACCGGGAACCTATAAGCGGCGCGGTTACGTGCCGCCTCCGACCAACAGCGTGCTGGTGAGCAGCAAAGCATGAGCAGTTTCTTCCCGCAAGGTACGTTCTTCGGGCTCGATCTGATGTCGACGTCGCTGCAGTCGTTCTCGGTGGCGGAGAACGTGACGGGCGACAACATCTCCAACGTCGACACGCCCGGTGCAACCACGCAGACGGTGGATCTCACCGAGGCGCCGCCGGTCGTCGGTTCGCCGTTCCCTTCGACCAACGTTCCCGGGACGGTCGGGGACGGCGTTGTCGTCGCTTCGATCCAACGCGCCAACGTGGAATCCTACGACGAACTCTTCCGCGGCGCAAGCTCATCGCAAAACTACTATTCCACCGAGCAACAGATCCTTACCAGCGTGCAGTCGCAACTCGGTGACCCGGACGCCGGAGTGAGCACGGCGTACACGAATTTCCAAACCGCGGTGACGCAACTGGTGAACGCGTCCGCTACCGGCGACCCCGAGTCGGCGGCATCCGGCGTCCTGACCTCGGCCCAAGCGTTGGCGCAAGCGCTCGGCGACTCGTCGGCGGCGATCACGAGCGCCGAGAATCAGACGATCTCGCAGGGTGCAACGATCGTCCAAACGGTCAATGGTTTGCTCGATCAAATCGCGGCGCTCAACGGGCAAATCCGCTCCTCGACGGCCGTGGGCGACGATCCGAACACGTTCGAGGACGAGCGCGACTACGACATCGATCAGCTCTCGCAATACATCTCGACGCAGACTTCCGTACAGGCCGACGGTTCGGTGCTGGTGATGGTGAACGGTCAGGCGTTGGTCAACGACACCGTCGCCTATAATCTGGCCGCTCCGGTCGTTGGAACCGCGTCCAACGGCACGCCGAGCTTCAACGTCTACTTCGCGACCGATCCGCCGCAGTCGTCATCCTCGCCGAGTATTCCGCTGGGCAGTGGACAACTCGCCGCGCTGCAGGATCTCTACAACAACAAGCTCAGCAATTACAACACGCAGCTCAACCAGTTCGCCTCGTCTCTCTCGACCGAAGTCAACCGCATCACCGAGTCGGGCTACGATTCGAACGCGGAGTCGGGCACGGCGCTTTTCCAGCCGATCGATGCGCAACTACCGATTTCGGCCGGTAACATCGAGTGCGGCATCACCGATCCTGACCAGCTTCCCGTCGTGCTCGCGAATACCGAAGCGAATACCAGCACGACCACCGGCATCGTGCCGATGAACTCAGCCAACAATACCGTCGACACGTCCACCGCGCTGATCAACAACGGTGCGCTCGCGAACCCGCCGACCGCGGCGTTTCCGGCGAACCCGGCTTCGCCGGCAGCGCCGGTCAGCTACCTCACGATCACGGTCAACGGGGTTGCGCAGCAGTTCGCTTACACGTCGAGCCCGCCTCCGGCGACCGGCGCCGTTCCGGGCGAGATCTACGCCGACAACGTGCAGGATTTCGTCTCGAGCTTCAACGCACTGCAGTCGGGCGTGACCGCCTCGTACGATTCATCGTCGCAAGAGATCGTCTTCCAGCGTGACCCGACCAACGAAAGCCTCGCGTTGCGCGGGGCGCAGCAGGGGAACGCGCAAACCGCCTCGTTCACGATCAGCGACAGTAACTACGCGGCCGCAACCCCCAACACATCGCTGCTCGGCGTCCTCGGCGCCGGGAACATCAACGGGGTCGAGCAGAACGCGAGCAACGCGTACGGCGAAGACGACAATGGCGTCGCCAACGCGCTGACGGCCATGTTCCAGAGTAACGTCGGCTTCCCCGGACTCGAAATGCTGGGGACCGTCACTGCGAACGCGGGTCAGCCGACGACCGTTGCGCTGCCTTCAGGCGTGAACGATCTTCAGGTCGGGCAGCAGCTCACCCTAAGCGCGGCTACCGGCGGACCGAACTATCCCACGAACGATCAAGAGAACGTCACCATTACCGCGATCAGCGTCGATCCGACCACCGGCGTCGAGTCGGTGACGTTTACGCCGCAATACACTCATACCGGCCCCTACACGATCACGACGGCGCAGACGCAGACGCTGCAGCAGCAGTACGGACAGCTGGTGACGCAGGTCGGGCTGGATACGCAGACCGCGAACACCGGCGTGACGACGCAAACCAACCTGGCCTCGACAATCGACCAGGAGCGCCAGAGCATCGCCGGCATCAACATCGACGACCAAACGCAGGATCTCATCAAGTACCAGACGGCCTATCAGGCGGCCGCAAAGACGATTTCGACGCTCAGCCAATTGCTCGATACGATCGTTACCGGTTTGGGCGTCGGTTCCTAAGGAGAGGCGGGATACCCCATGATGCGCATTTCAACGTCCACGATGTACAACGAGCAGACGCTCGCCATCGACAACCTTGAATCGCAATATCAGCAGGAAGGCGAGGATCTCTCGACCGGGATATCCCTCAACGAGCCCTCGGACGATCCGACGGTGATTGCTCAGGATCTCTCGGTGCGCAGCGATTCAGCCGTTACCACGCAAATCGAACAAAATCTCACCGGCCTGAACAACGTGCTCTCGACGACCGACAGCACGCTCTCGAGCCTGACCTCGATCCTGCAGAATGCGCGCAGCTTGGCGATCGAGGGCGCATCCGACACCCTTACCAGCTCGCAACGCCAAGCCATCGGCGACCAAGTCAACCAGCTCCTCGAGGAGACGATTGGCTTGGCCAACACGCAGTACGACGGCAAGTACATCTTCTCGGGCACGGCGGTGGTGCCCGGGGGCAGCCTCGTCACCGCGGTCGGCGATCCGCCGACGGCGGTCTCAGCGGCGTCGAACTTGGTTCAGGAGAGCGAGCAGCTGCCCAACGGACAGCTCGTTCCGACCAACGTAACCTTGCAGCAAGCCTTCAACCTGGGTGCGTCAAACGGCTCGCCGAGCGTCTTTCAGATGCTCATTACCCTGCGCGACACGTTGGACAATAGTGCGGTCGTGGATGAGAGCAGCACGCAGATCAACCTCGCCAACGAGGCGGTCACGCCGAACACGACGATCGCCCAACTCGAGGCAACGGTCCCTCCGATTTTGCAGGTGCCGCTGCAAGCGGATTCATCGGGAAACGTCGCCTTCTCGATCGCTTCGTCGCTCTCGCCGAACGGCACGTCCTTCATCCTTACGCCGGGCGAGACCGTGCAGCAGGTCGTCGCGGCGATCAACGCGGCGTCGGTCGCGACCGGCGTTTCGGCCGTGTTCAATTACCAGACGCAGCGGCTCTCCCTGACCGATGCGACCGACCAGCCGTTCACGGTCAGCAACATCGTCTCGGGACCGCTGGTGGCCACGCCGGCCAATTTCACCTCAGCCTTCCTCCTGAGCTCGACCGCCAACGTGGTCACCAATCTCTCGACCCAGTTGGGAGACATCGACAACGCCCTTACCGTCGCACTGCAGGCGGCCTCGACGATCGGGGCCACCGTACAGACGGTCTCGGCCCTCAGCTCGACCGAGGCGACGCGGGCAAGCACCGATACGACGGTGCAGTCGAGCCTGGAAGATACCGATATTGCTAAGGTGACGTCCCAGTTCAGCCTGACCCAAACCGCGCTCGAGGCGGCGTACCAGGTGACGAGCCGGCTCGAGCAGACCGACCTCTTCGATTACCTCGATTCGACCAGCTGATCGTGATGGAAACGGGAGCCACGTAATGAAAACCGGAGCCGCTATGGAAGAAGAGAAAATCACCGTCGAACTCGCAAAGTTTGGCGCTTGCACGTATGCCGAGAGCGACGTCATCGAGTTCCCGTGGGGTCTCCCGGGCTTTCCCACGCTTCACCGCTGGTTGCCGTTGACGGTCGAGAGTCACCCGAGCTTCGTCTGGTTCCAGAGCCTCGAGGATCACCAGGTCGCCATCCCCACCGTGGACCCGTGGCTGCTCTTCGAGAACTACGAACCGAAGACGCCGGCCTACGCCTTTACTTCGCTCGAAATCCGTGAAGCCGCCGACTTTGCGACACTGTGTGTCGTGGTGGTGACGCCGAACGCGGAGGAGATGACGATCAACTTGATGGCGCCGATCCTCGTCAACCTGCGCAATCATCGGGCCCGTCAGATCATGCTCGACAATTCGACGTATTCGACACGCGAACCGATTCCGCGTAAGGCCCCCGCGAGCAGTAAGACGGCTTAGCCCTGCCGAAAGTCCCCCTCCAGTCGCCAAGGAGGGCCTTCGCCGATGCTGGTTCTAAGCCGTAAGATCAATCAATCCATTATGATTGGTGACGACGTTCGCATTGTGATCGTTGCCGTCGACCGCGATCAGGTGAAGCTGGGGATCGAAGCTCCGCGCGCCGTGCCGGTCCACCGGTCCGAGGTCTACGAAGAGATCCAGCGGGCCAACCGGGAGGCCCTGGGAGCCGCCCCCGCAGCCAGCGGCAAACCCGAGCGGGCGACCCTGCGCCCTCGAAAGTAAACTTCCGCTAAAGTCCGCTCCGGCCGGGCCGATATTTGACGTAGGGGAGAAAGGACACTCTTCCCCATAGGCTAGCGTATCGGCGCCCGCGAGGCGCCAATCATGGAGGAAACAAATGGCTCAGGGCCTTAGCATTGCCACCAACTTGTTGTCGAATGCCGTTCAACTGAACCTCGACAACAACCAAAACCAGCTCCAAACCGTCGTTACCCAGCTTTCGTCCGGCCTGCGTATCAACAGCGCCGCAGACGATCCGTCTGGCAACGCGATCGCGACCAACCTGACCTCGCAATACGAAGCGTTCAATCAGGCGTCGCAAAACGTGCAGAACGCCAACAATGCGGCGCAAGTCGCCCTCGGCGCTCTGACGCAAGAGACCGACATCCTGCAACGCATTCGTACCCTCTCGGTCGAAGCGGCATCGGACGTCAACAGCAACAGCGACCGCGTGAACCTGCAGGCGGAAGTTTCGCAGCTCCTGCTCGAAGTCAACCGCATCTCGCAGAATACCAACTTTAACGGCCAGTCGCTCCTCAACGGCAGCCATCAAGGCGATCAGGCAGGCGCGGAAGCGTACTACACGATCACCGCGAACGCGGCGCTCGAGGCGGGCGGCTTCTTGGTGAAGAGCATCGTCACTCCGAACGCGTGGGCGACTTCGGCGGCCACCAACGATGCCACGATCGAAGTGCAAGTCGTTGCAAATACCGGCAACCCGACCGCGGGTGCACCGCAACTCGAGATCACGCAGTTCAACAGCCAGGCGCAATCGATCGCGAACACCCAGACGCTTGCGTCGGGCACGTACACGATCACGCTTGCATCCGGCCTCGACGCCGGCGTCACGATCAACTTCGCGGCTCCGACCCTGGGCGATATCGGCCAGACGGCATACGTGAAGTTCTCGCAGTACGTCGCACCGACGAACTACGCGACCGCTCCGGCGTTCAACTTCCAGTCGGGCGCCAACGAAGGCGACGTGATTCAGCTCGGCATCGCCGCGACGAACACGAACACCCTTCGTATCTCGAACATCAACCTCGCTCTGTCGACGGCCCAGAATCCGTCGCTCGGCGCGGAAGATGCGATCGGCCAGCTCGACATCGCGCTGCAGACGCTGACCACTCAGCAAGCGCAGCTCGGTGCCGTCGTCGTCCGCCTCGGCATCGACCAGGAGAACGACGATACCGCAGCCACCAACCTGCAAGCATCCGAATCGGATATCGCCGACCTCAATGTGGGCCAGGCGACCACCGAGTTCACGAAACTGCAGGTCCTGGTGCAAGTCGGCACCTCGGTCCTCGCGCAGTCGAACACCAACGCGCAGAGCGTCCTCACGCTCTTCCGTTAATCGATCCGGCGGGCGACCGCTCGGTCAACATCAGAGGGCCCGCTCCGGCGGGCCCTTTCGTTTTCTTCTAAAGGTCGTTTTCCGCAAGGCCGAAGACATATGCGATGCCCATTCGCGTGCGATCACACCGGTCTCCCGAAGCACCCAAGTCCTCCACGCCAACGGCCGCCAGGCTCTCCGTGCCGGCGCTCCCCGCGCCGCCGCCGGGCTGGCCTCAGAAGCCGCCCGGCGTGAGTCTGTGCATGATCGTCAAAAACGAAGAGCTCTTTCTACCGCAATGTTTGGAGAGCATCAAAGGTTATGTCGACGAGATCATCGTCGCCGATACCGGATCGACCGACCGCACGATCGAGATCGCGAAGTCGTTTGGCGCGACCGTGATCGACCGTCCATGGCGCAACGACTTCGCCTGGGCGCGCAACGAGTCGCTCGCGCTCGCGACCAAACGTTGGATCCTGTTCATGGATGCCGACGAAGAGCTCGTGGCGGAATCGCGCGATGCGCTGATGGCGATCAAGACGCTGCCCGCGCACGAGATGGCGCTATGGGTTCGCATTTACAACCGGACGGACGATTATCTCGGGTCGGGTGACGTCTCGCATGCGCTGATTCGGATCTTCCCGAACGACGAGCGGATCCGCTTTCGCGGGCTGATCCACGAGTATCCGGCACTCGAAGGCACCGAGAACAGCATCGAGGCCGTCTACAGCGACATCTCGATTATCCATCACGGCTACGTCAAGGACGTCGTGGCGATGCGCAACAAAGGCGAACGCAATCTTGCAATCTTGCTCGAAGCGACGGAACAGGAACCCGACAATCCATACCATTGGTACAATCTCGGAACGACGGCATATCTGAGCAAGAACTATGAACTCGCGCGGACTTCGCTCGAGCGGATGCGCGAGCAGGTGGGAGACGGTTCCCGCGCGTTCATGCCCAACGGTCTCGCGCTGCTCGCCGACATCTATTGCGACCGGTTCGGCGATCCCGTTCGCGGCGAGGAGCTTTCGCGTGAATCGCTCAAGCGCAGCCCGCATTACGCCAACGCCCACATGATGCTGGGCAAGACCTACATGGCGCAAAAGCGTTTCGACGAGGCGCGAGAAGCATTTGCCGCCGCAATTGCCGATGCGCCGTATGCCAAGAACCAGTTCATCGTCGACGATCAGGTCTACGTGTGGAAAGCACAGAGCGAGATGGGGTCCTCATACGCGGCCGAGGGTGACGATGCGAGCGCCCTCGCGTGGTACGAGCGCGGATTAGCCAACGCGCCCAGGGTCGAACCGCTCATGATCAACCGTGCCAAGGTGCTCGAGCGACTCGGTCGCTCGGACGAGAGTTACGACGCGTTCCGAAGCGCATATGAAACGCATCAATCGGTCCTGGCGATGGTGCAGTACGTGAACTTCCTCTTGCGCTCGCAGCGCCATGCCGAAGCGCTTGCGCTCGTCGAGGACTGGTATCCGCGCGTGAAGCCGGAGGAAGCGGCGGAAATGCTGGTCGGCGCTGCCGGCGTTTCCGAACGCTGCGGCTTCGGAAAGGAAGAGCAGTACCTCCGCGCTGCAGCGCAACTTGCCCCCGACTCCCCACAAGTCAAGGAGCGATTGGGCCGGATTCTGAGCTCGCGCGCGCGCCGCGCGCTGGACGAGCGCCGTCCGAGCGACGCGCTAAGCGCAACCGACGATGCGCTCGCCCTCGATCCGCGCGATTACGACTTACTGATGTCTCGAGCGGCGGCGCTCGAGCTGCTTGCCTCACCCGCCGGCGTCGAAGCGTCGCTCCTACGCGCCCGCGAGGTCGATCCGGTCAAGGGAGCCGTCGCGCTTTCGATGTTTTATCTGCGCGAACAGCGGTTCGGCGAAGCAGCGGCAATCGCCGACGGCGCGTTGAAGTCCTAGCCTCCTGGTGGATTACTCGATCATCATCCCGGTCTTCAACAAGGCCGAGCTGACAAGGAATTGTTTGACGAAACTGCGGCCCTCGCTCGCCGGATCAGGCGAGGGCGAAGTGATCGTCATCGACAACGCTTCGAGCGATCGCACGCCGGAGATGCTGCGCGAATTTCTCTGGATCCGACACATCCGCAACGAGCAAAATCTCGGCTTCTCCGGCGCGAACAACCAGGGCGCTCGCGAGGCTCGGGGGCGTTTTCTGGTTCTTTTGAACAACGACACTGAGCCGATCACGCAATGGCTGGCTCCGATGCTGCGCCGCGCTAGCGAACCGGGCGTGGGCATCGTCGGCGCGCGCCTGCTCTTTCCCGATCGTACGATCCAACACGCCGGCGTCATCGTACGGTCGGCGATCTACGGCGCTTCCGGATTCGTGCCGTATCATTACCTCTTCAAAAATCCGGCGAGCGATGCCAACGCTGACCGCTCGCGCGACTTTCAGGCCGTTACCGGTGCGTGCCTGGTTACGCCGCGCGAGCTGTATCTCGAGCTCGGCGGCCTTGACGAAGGGTACTGGAACGGCTACGAAGACGTCGATTACTGCTTCAAGGTGCGCGAGCGTGGACTGCGAGTCGTCTATGAACCCGAGGCGACCCTCTTCCACTTCGAATCGCAATCCGGGTCGCAGCGCTTCCGCCGCACCCAGTCCAACGTGCAGCGCTTGACCGAGCGCTGGCGCGATCTCGTCGAATACGACGCTCCGCGAACGTATCTCGAGGCGGGCAACGTCCTCGCAATGACGCGCGCACCGAACGGGGGACTCGGAACCTACACGCGTCGAGCGACTCCGACCGACGTCGTCGTGCACGGTCCTCTTCTACCCGATGATCGAGCCGCGTTCGCGGAGATGCTCGCGCGAAACACTTCGCCCATCGGCGAAATCGCCTGGACCGATGGGCCGGAGGCGATCGATCGCATCAACGCGATGATGACGATCCGTGGCGAGCGCTACTTGGGAATCGTGCGCGGCGACACGACGCTCTCGCCGGGTTGGCTGGATGAGTTGCTGGCGAACGTCGCCGGGCAGACGGGAGCGGCTGCCGCCACCTTTTCGGCGGAGAGGGTCCCGAACGCGAACCATGTGCCGCTTCTCTGCAGCGATGCGCGCTGCGTGCTGCTGCGTTTGCGAGAACTCCCGGCTCACCTGCGGCTCGAATCATTCGACACGGTCGACGGAGCGGTTGCCGATCTTCTCTTACGCGCATTGGAGATGAAGCGAAGCACCGTCGCGGCCCGCTCGTTCGGAGAACTGGGGCCGCCGGCGCAGGACGCGTCTTTTGAACGCGCCCACGGTATCGCGCTGCGCGACGCCCCGAGCCGCGAACGGGCCGCGATCGAGCGCGTGCTGCGCGCTGCACCGCGGCGCGAGCGTGGTCTGGTCTCGATCGTGACGCTGAGTTGGAATGCGCACGAATTCACGATCAAAGCGTTGCAGTCGATCCGCGCCAACACGAGCGAACCGTACGAGGTGATCGTGGTCGACAATGGCTCGGGACCGGAAACGCTGCGCGCGCTGGCCGCGATCGACGATCCCCACGTGCGCGTCGTCTACAACCAGACCAATCGCGGTTTCGCCGGCGGAAACAACGACGGCATCGCGAACGCGCGCGGCGATTTCGTCATCGTGCTCAACAACGACGTCATTGTTTCGCCCGGATGGGCCGACGGTCTGCTCGATGCGTTTCGCCGCATTCCGGGCCTGGGGATCTCCGCGCCGCGAAGCAATTTTGTCGCCGGCGATCAAAAGCTCGCGGACGCGCAGTACAAGACCGAGGAGGACATGCTTGCGTTTGTCGCGGAGCGGCGGAAGGCGTTCGCGGAGAAGGGGTATTTGACCGATCGGGCCATCGGGTTCTGTTGGTGTATCGATCGCACGGTGATCGACCAAGTCGGTGGTCTCGACGAGCGCTACGGGGCGGGCAATTTCGAAGACGACGATTATTGCATGCGCGTGCGCGCTGCGGGCTACCTGATCTACGTCTGTGACGACGTGTTCATTCACCATTTCGGAAGTCGAACGTTTGCCGCCAACAAGATCGACTACGGCGCGTCGCTCAACGAGAATTGGCGCAAGTTTGCGGAGAAATGGGGGTTCTCCGGGCCGCTCCCCAGCACGGGATACAACAGCGCCGAGGCCCGCGCGAAAGGTTTCGATCCGGCGCGCCACTACGTGCCGCTTCCGGCTCCGCGCCCCGAATTGGCGGATCGGAACAGCGCGGGCTCGCGGGCTCTCTCGCGCAAGGTCTTCGGCGCCACCGTCCGCAGCGAGGCCGATTGGACGGTCGTAGCCCAATTCGTCAAACGCTTCGGGCGTGCGTTCGCCGTCGAAGATCCGGTGCAATTGGTGATCGGTGCGTTCGGCGAGCCGGGAGCTCACGCCATTGCGGCGCGCGTCGAACGCGTACTTCGCAAGGCGGGCGTCAGTCCGGATCGATGCGCGGATATCGAAGTCGTCGACTACAAGAGCGAAGCGGACTGGGCGGCGGAGAAGAACGCAGCCGGCTGGACCGAGATCAATGCGATCGAAGACCGCAGTCCAAGCGCGCTGCGTCGCATCTTGGAGCGAGCCGCGCAATGAGGCGCCATCAACGTTTCGCGCGCCTTGCGCCTTCGGTGTCCCGCGAGCGCATCGACGCCTGCGTGCGGGCCGAGTCGCTGGTCGCGGCGCGCCTGGAACCCGCCTACGGCGCCCGTTTCGAGGCTTGGCTCGAGCTCCTCTTTGTTCGCGACGGACGGATAGCGCTCGCTCCGTTTATCCAGATCGAGGCGCCGATGCTGCTCGTGCGCGAATCGAGCCCGTTTCTTTGGCCGGCGTGGCTGCCGGTGGACGAACGAGCCGCGCGTGAGATCGAAGCGTTGGTCGAACCCTGGCTCGCGTCGGAGGGACTCGTCGGATCGCTCGATCGCGAAGTCATTCGCATGTTTTCCGACGAGCGGGAAATGAACGAGCTGTTCGATTCGGCCCGTACCGCGCGCTTTCTCGGAGCGGCACCATTGGAGAGCGTTTTGGTCGACGCCGCCCCGTACGTCTACGCGCTGCGCTTCGCCGCCGGAGCGCGCGTCGGAATCCGTGCTTCCGAAGCGGCGTTTGGTTCCGCCATTCTCGCGTCGTCGGCGCGCAGCGTGACGAGCGACCTCGGTTCGCCCGAACGCAATGCGCTCGCGGCGCGCTGGTTCGGATTGGAGTGCTACGGCGAGCTCGGGACGGCGCCGTTCGACGTGCGGATCGAGCCTGACCCCTCCGTCGCGGACACGGCCGCGATTTCGCTGGCCGCCGATGCGGGTCTGCGAACCGTCGTGGCGCGCCCGGCGTTTCCGTCAACCGTGGTCTCGTTCGATCCGGACGATTCGACGCCGGTTCGCGCGTTTTGCGTCCGCGCGAAGGAGCCGCGCTTGCGTCCGTTCCGCCCCACCCCCATGCCCGTGATCGGGGGATCGTCAGGACGGATCGGCATCGTTGTGCGCGACGACGGATTGCGTGTTCCCGGGGCCGACGTCGACGATGCGCGTGCCTTGACCGACGCGCTGCGGAGCCAAGGATTCGACGCAACGGTCGTAACCGCCGCGCAAGCGCGCGCCGAGCAATTCGATCTGCTCCATCTTTTCGGACACCGTCACGTCGGTCAGTTCGGCCCGATCCTCGAGGATGCAACCTCGCGCGGGATTCCGATCGTGCTCACGCCGCACCTCGACGATTTCGAGCACGAGGCTGCTTGGGGATCGTCGACGTTCTTGATGCTGGTGCAATCCGTATTCGATGATGCGACGCGGGTTTCGATCGAGCGTTCCTTGGTCGAACGGCGGATCCAACTCGCCGGGGGCGCGGTGCGCGGTACGGCCGAGTTCGACGAACCGCGCGTGCACGCGATGATCGATCGCGCGCGCGCGGTCATCGTCAGCGGTGAAGAGGAAGAGCGGCACGTGCGCGCCCGGTACGGGTACAAGGGGCCGGTGCGCAGTGCCCCCGCCATCCTGCAGCCGCCGGCGCCGCTCGAGGCGATCGGAGCGCGCTGCGGCGCGAATGAGTACGTTCTGGTCCACGCAGCGGTCGAGCCCCGAGCCAATCAATGGATGGCCGTCCGGGCCGCGGCCTCCGAACGCCTGCCCATCGTCGTGCTGGGAACTGCCGAGAACGGCGATTACTACCAGAATCTGCTGAACTTCGCCGGCCCGGGGATGATCTGGCTGCCGCAGGGCGAGCTGGGTCCGGGCACGCTCGACGCGCTTTACGCGGGCGCGAGAGTCTATGCCGACCTCTCATGGTCCGGTCGCGGCGCCGCACGGATCGTCCGGGCTGCGGCCTTCGGGTGCGGGCTGGTCCTT
Source organism: Candidatus Baltobacteraceae bacterium (assembly GCA_035502855.1). Classification (NCBI taxonomy): domain Bacteria; kingdom Bacillati; phylum Vulcanimicrobiota; class Vulcanimicrobiia; order Vulcanimicrobiales; family Vulcanimicrobiaceae; species Vulcanimicrobiaceae bacterium. The sequence goes on along the minus strand of DATJTX010000024.1, from coordinate 160,171 downwards.
TCGCGCGCCCTTCCCTTCGCGGACCTGTGGCCGGGCTTATGCACCAGCGCCGATCCGGCCTCGGTCGAGAGCGTCGCGTCCGCTCTGCGAACTGCTTGGGATCGCGCCCCGGCGATCGGCGTACAGATCGCCGCCCTGACCGCGGAGCACAACGACCCGCTCCGTTCGCTCCAGGCGATTTTAGGCGCCTACGCGGAGGCGGCAACCGTTCGGGCGGGGTAGACGGACCTCCAGCCGCCTCGTGCGGCTGACGGTCCTCCCGGCCCCAAGGGGCCGGGCGCACATCGTGTGCTTCGGACCTCCAGCCGCCTCGTGCGGCTAAACTTCGGCGGCCCGCGCGACGACAATGAAAGAAGCGGGAGAAGGATTTGAACAACATGGACGTTCAGTCGGTCGCGCCCGCGAACGGTGCGACGGCGGGATCGCCGCAGGCCACGACGGCCGGCGCGACTGCCGGTTCGGCGCCCACCGGGGCCGCCGAAGTTCGACCCAGCGCAGGAGCGCCGCAGCCCCCATCGGGCGGCAGCGCTACACTCGCGTCTGCTGTGGCCAAACTCTACAACGTTACGCAAAGCTCCTCGGGCGCTCCGCAAGAGCTCGACGTGTCGTATAAAGTCGTGCACCAACTCGATTTGATCGTCACCGTGTTCACCAACCCGGAGACCGGCCAGGTGGTCGCGCAGTTTCCGCCGGAGGTGCTCATCGGTTTGGCTGAATTCTTCGATCAGACCGACGGCGTCACTCTCGACCAAAAGGCGTAAATACCAACCGTGTCGACCAGCAACAGCGCGAGCGTCTACGGCACCAACGTTCCGCCGATCACCTTTCCCGGTATTGTTTCCGGCATCGACTGGGACTCTGTTATCGACAAGTTGACGCAGCTTCAACTTGCTCCCGAAGGGCAGCTCAACGCGCAGATCGCGACCCTGAACAATGCGAACACTGCGCTGATCCAGATCAACAATCTGCTCACCTCAGTGCAAAACGCACTCGCCGATCTCTCGAACCCCGACTTGTTCACGACCTACGAGGCGGAGTCGAGCGACCTGAACGCGCTGACCGCGTCGGGTATCCCGGGTGTGAGCTCAGCGCCGGGGCTTTATACCATCGAGAGCACTCAGGCGGCGACCAACACCTCGATTCTCTCGAGTCTGAGCGCCGGCCACTCGATCACCGACGATCTCACGAGCGGCCCCTACGCGGGGCAAGCTTCGGATACGGTGCCGCTGATCGATTCGTATGCCAGGGTCACACCGACCGACGGCACCAACGGCGAGGGCGAAGTGACGGTCGACGGCGTGCAGATCGCCTACAACGTCAACACGCAGTCGCTCGATACGATTTTAAACAATATCACGACCGAGGTGCGTGCCGGCGCCGATGCGCAATTCCTCGCCACGCTCGTCAACGGTGTCGTGCAGTTCAGTTCGACCGACGAGTCGATCTCACTCGGCAGCAGCAGCGACCAGGGCAACCTGCTCAACGTGCTGCAGCTCAGCAGCGCGCAGCTGATCAACAGCGGTGGAAGCGGCGGTTCGATCACCGGGACCGCAAACGTCGGAGGCATCAACCCGTACGAGTCGTTCGATTCGTCCAATTCCGCCGGCTTCGTCAAGCCCGTGACGGCGGGAACCTTCACCATCAACGGTGTGAAGATCACGGTCTCGGCAGACGAAAGTTTGAACGACGTCATCAACGCGATCAACAGCAGTACCGCCGGGGTGACCGCATCGTATAACACGATCACGGGTCAAGTCGAATTGGTGAACGCCAATTCCGGGCCGCAGAGCATTATATTGAGTGCGAGCGGAGATACGAGCAATTTCCTGAGCGCCGTTGGTCTGACCACAACGAGCGGAGCAACGACCACCGTCGGGCAGCAGTCGGTCGTAAAGATCCTCAATGCCGACGGTACGACGAGCACGTACTACAACGACTCGAACACGGTCACGAACGCGATACCGGGGCTCTCGCTCTCGATTACCGGCAATACCACCACGCCGTTCACGCTCAACGTGTCTCAGAACACAGCCCTGCTGGTCTCCGCATTACAGGGCTTTGTCTCCACCTACAACGCAGCGGTCAACGAGATCAACAGCGACACCGCACCGCCGGTGGTCCAGGCCATTCAGCCCGGCTCCGGCGCGATCGCGCAGTCGATCCCCGGTGGCGTGCTCTACGGCAACTCCGACGCCCAGAGCATCGTGCAAGAGCTCGAGAACATCGTCGGCGGTTTCCTCGGGTCGGGAACGACCTACAATTCGCTCTCCCAGATCGGCTTGCAGCTCGACTCGAGTTTCGACACGATCGCGCCGACGAGCGTCGACTCGCAGACGCCGGACGGCTCGCTCTATCAGACCCAAACCATTCAGGGAACGGACGGGCAGTTGCAGCCCTTGAGCGTCTCTGCTTTCCTGGCCGCGTATCAAGCCGATCCGAACGCGGTGCAAAATCTCATCGTCGGCGCAAACAGCTTGACGACACAACTGGGAAGCTATCTGACCAGTGTAACCGGCAACCCGACGCTCCTCAATTCCGGCACCGTCGGGAATATTCCCAGCGTCTCGCTGATCCAGAATTACGAGAACAGCAACGACGATACGATCACCAACCTGCAGCAACAGGTACAGCAGATCACCGACGCCGCCAATCAATACGCCGACACCCTCCGCTCGGAATACACCGGCGACGAAGCGACGATCGCCGGACTTCAGGCGGAGCAGCAGGAGCTGGCGGCAGTCTTCGGATTCAGCACGTCGAGCACGAGCTCGAGCTCAAGCAGCTAAGCGTCACGGATGGCCATGCGTAAGAACAACGAGCAAACCTACCTCGAGACCTCGATTCTCACGGCTGCCCCCGAGGATCTGATCGTCAAGATCTTCGACGTATTGATCATCGCGGCGCAACACGCGCATGACAAGCTGATGAACGAGCGTGACGATATCGAGGGAATTCACAAGGCACTGCTGCGGGCGCAGCGTGCCTGTACCGTGCTCATGAGCTCGCTGAATATGGAGATCGGCGGCGAACTCTCGCAGAATCTCTTGCGCGTCTACGGGTTCTGGCATCGTGAACTGGTGATGGCCAACATGCGCAAGGACCCGGAGCGCGTCGCCCGGGTGCTCGGCTACGCGCGCGACTACCGCGAGACGTGGAACACTGCCGTAACGCAGTTCAAGGCGCAGCGCCGGGCGCCAAAGGATCTCGCGGGAGGCGACGGCGTGACGTCGACGTTTGCCGCAGTTGGCTGAAGCGCTGTTGGACGAGGTTCGCTCTGCGATTGCGGAGCTCGAGAAGTTGTGCGCGCCCCTCGCACCGCTGCTCGAACGGCGCGACTGGAAGGCTTGCGAGCAGTTGCTCTCCGATATGGCGCGTGCCCGACATGCGCTCGCAAACGCGTGGGAATCGGCCCAACCGGCGCGTACGCCCGAATTCGAGCGAGAGGTCCGCGAACGCGTTCAACGCGTGCTGACCTACCGCGAGTGGCATCTCAAGCGGTTGCTCTCACGGCAGGAAGACATCGGGGACCGGCTGCAGCTCATCGCGCGTTGGAAATCCTATGCGCGCTCGGTGGCCGGTAAGCGCCGGAATCAGTTCGTCCTCTTCAGCGACGTGCGCTAGGGAAGCTCTGGAGAACTTCCCTAGGGCACGATAACATATTCGAGACTTGCGCGCACGTGTGATTCGGCCATGCTGCCGGGCACGTCGCGTGCTTCGACCAGCGCGGGCCGTCCATCGGCCACCACCGCCATGCGCGGCCGCCGCGTGACCTCGGCGGATTCCCACGCGGACGGAACGACGGTGTTGGTGGTGCGATCGTAATGTCCGCATCGAACGGCAGGGACCAAGAGTATGCGCCCACCGGCGCGCCGTAGGCGGGCGCAGAACAGATAATCCTCGTCGCACACGCGGATGCGGCCCGCCGAACGCTCGATGAAGACATGCGCATCGAAGTACGGCGGCGCGTGTTCGCGCAGCATCGCGACGCGGATGGCGACGCAGCCGAAGCCAACGCCGTCGACGGCGACGGGCTCGCGATCGAACGCCGGAACGCGCGCGGTACGCGTGTCGGACCCGTCCCAGTGCTCGACGGTCATCGGTCGAAAGCCGTCGCGCGAATAGTAGAGGGACCCGGCGATCGCTGCGCTTTCGTCGTTCTCGAGCGCGGCGCACAGCGTGACGAACGCATCGGTCGGGAGCACCATGTCGTCGTCACACATCACGAGGATATCCGCGCGCGCCTCGATGGCGCGCTCGACGATCAGATCCCGCTGCGCGGGAACGTAGTTGCCGGTGACCACCGTGCGCTCGAATCGCTCCACCGACGCCGGCAGCGCGATCCGCGCCAAACTTTCGACGAAGGGCGGTGCGGGGGAGCCGGCACTGGGAATGCCGAGGAACAGTTTCAATTGGGAAGAGCAAACGCGCAGGCGGCGAGCAGCGCGCGCGCGGCGCCGTCGAGCGCGGCATCGGTCTGGAAGAGCACGCCGGTCGTGCGATCGATGCGCAGACGCACGAAGAGTTTTTGCAATACCGTCATCGAGTGTTGCGCATAGGCACGCAGCGCGTTGTCGATCGCGGCGGCGCGTGCGTCGTCGTCGAGCAAGACGCGCTGCGCCTGAAGCGCGAGCGTGAGCTGGCGCGCTTTGACGAAATCCCAGCGCTCACGCTCTTCGGCAATCTTGCGCAAAACGGCAAGTGCGGGCTCGTGCAGTTCGTTCGCAAATAGGAACCGATCGGCGCCGGAGAACCCGCCCGCACGTACCGCAGCGGGCGCGATCGCCCCCATGTTGGCGAGCAGCCGTCCCGCGTACTCCGTGATCGGCTCTTTCTTGCCGAGTTTCTCGTGCAGTGAGACGCGGTGCAGGATCTGCGACTGTGCGGCAAGGTGGGCTTTCATCTCGATGGGGTCATTTCCGTCGGCATCGACCGAGCAAGCCAGCGCGTTTCCGAAGATGCAGTGCTGGAGGATCGTTGGAGCTTTCGAGCCGTTGAAAACGCGTTCGAAGAAGGCGAGCGTCGGACGGTCGAGCGCACCGTAGAACACGACGGCTTCGCGCGCCGGCTCCGGTTCGGTCTCGATAACCGGCTCGGGTTCGGTTATAGGCCCGGCTTCAGCCACGGGTTTCGTGGGTGCCGCCGCGTCGGAGAGTGCCGCCTGGGCAGCCTCCTCAACGATCGCTTCCTCGGCGTCGAGCTCATAGATCGGAAGCTCGTCGGCGGGAATCTCGACCGGAATCAACGGGCGCGGCTCGTAGAGCGCGCGATCGGCCGCGGCCAGCTCGCCGGCAAAGGCGCTGACGCTGCCCTTGCGTTCGACGATGACCGGGCCGCCGCCGATGATCCCCGCATTCGCAGCGCGCACCTGGGGGATCGTCACGAGCGGCTTGGTGCCCATGCGAACCCCGACCTTCCAGAGCAGCGTCGCCCTGCTCCCCGCGGCCACGGTGCCCAATTCTAGACCGTTTCCGAAGAGCTGGTCGGCGGCCCCGTCGTCGGCCGCGCGCCCGTCGATTTGGAGCGATCCCAGGCGGTAGGCCGCGCCGCCGGGCAGCGGCACGGCGACGACCGCGCCGGCCGCGTGCGCGGCGCCTTCGCTCACGATACTCAGTGCGTACGTGACCACCGTGCCGGGGATGACCTCCCCGGGCGGAGTGGCGGTGAGGGTGACCGCCAGCACCGCGCTCTTGGTTACCGGCGCCTCGGTCACCATATCGATCAACGGCGCCGAATCGCCCGCGTAGCGCGTCTCCCACCCGACGCGCTCGGGCGGCGCCGTCAATCCGAGCGAGGTGCGCTGTAGCTCCAGCAGCCGCATATCGGCGCTGGATTCAAAATCCGGCTCCCGGTTCATGACGACGAACGCCGGGCAAAGAGCCGGCCGAAGAGACCGCGCGGCGCGGGCGCTGCGACCGGCTCTCGCGGCTCCGTCGAACCGACCTCGGCGCGAACCGGCAAGGTGACCAGACGCGGCGCAATGCCGCGCACGAGCATGGCGGAGCGGACGTGATCCTCGTTGACCAGCGTACTGGCGCGGTCGCAGGCTTCTTGCATGGCGGCGTGGGCGAGCATCGTCAGGCGGCGGGGAAGCCCGTCGGCCGCCTCGATCATCAGCGCACGTGCGTCGGGGGTGAAGAATTGCCGTTCAGGCGGCAGCCCGGCCCTGGAGAGTCGGAAATCGAGGATGGCCGAGGCCATGCCCGCATCCAACCGTTCGAGCCGGATCCAGCCGTCCACGCGGTCTTCCAGATTGCCCTTGGCGCGAATACGATCGGCGAGTTCGCTTTGCCCGAAGAGCAGGATATTGAGCAGTTTGCGCTGCGGCACGTGGTAGTTGAGCAGAAGCCGCAGCGCTTCGAGGTTTTCGTCGCTGAGATTCTGCGCCTCGTCGATGGTGAGTACGAGGTTGCGCTTCTCGAGAATCGCGGTCTCGAAGAAGAAATTCTTCAACGCGTTTTTCAAGGCGGCACTCGAACGCGGCGGAAGCGCCAGACCGAAAACGCGGCCGATCGCGATGAGAAATTCGGTCTCGGTCGCGAAGGCCGGGTCGAGGATCTTCGCCAGGACGACCCGGTCGTCGGCGAGCAGCTCCTGTTCGAGCGCGCCGCTCAAGCTCGTCTTCCCGGTGCCGGGATCGCCGAGGATGACGGTTAGCCCGCGCGAAGCGTCGACCGAAGCGTAGAGGCGGTCTTTCGCCTTGCGCAACGCGCCGAACTCGCAATAGAAAAACGGGTCGGCCGTGTCCAAGAACGGGTCGCGTTCGAGGCCGAAGAATTCGAAGTACCGTGACATAGCGCCACCGACTAGGTTAGACCCGCGAGCGCAAAGTCATTGTGTATTAAAACCATGCTAACGAGGACCTTACGCAGCCGAGGTAGAGATAAGGACGAAATGTCCCGCCCGGGCGACTTTGACTACCTCGACGAGCTCGAAGCCCGTACGATCTTCATCCTGCGTGAAGCCTTCTCGTGCGTGGCGCCGCTGGCGATGCTCTGGTCGATCGGCAAGGACTCGACGGCGCTGTTGTGGATGGTGCGCAAGGCGTTTCTCGGCGAGATTCCGTTCCCGGTCGTACTGCTCGACACCGGGATGGAATTCGAGGAAGTCTACGCCTTCCGCGACCGCCTGGTTGCGCAGTGGCATCTCCCGGTCGCAAACGAGCAATGTCCGCCCGAGAGCACCGTGGATCAAACACTGCCGCCTGCCGCGCGTCACGCCGCGCGCAAGACCGCGGGCCTGCGCGCGCTGATCGCGCGTGAGGGATATCGCGGTATCATCCTCGGCATCCGCCGCGATGAACAGGCAATCCGTGCTAAAGAGCGGATCTTCAGTCCGCGCAACGCCGACGGCTCGTGGGATCCGCGCTCGCAGCCGCCCGAGCTCTGGAATTATTATGCCTACGACGTTCCCGACGGTGCGCACGTTCGGATCCATCCCTTGCTGCACTGGACGGAGCTCGACATTTGGCGCTATACGCTGCGCGAATCGATCCCGTTTGTCCCGCTCTATCTCGCGAAAAGCGGCAAGCGATTCCGTTCGCTCGGCGAGAGCAACATCACCTTTCCGGTCGCGAGCGACGCCGACACGATCGAGAAGATCATCGCCGAGCTCGAGGTGACGCGGGATCCCGAGCGCGCCGGACGCACGATGGACAACGAGAGCGAGGACGCGTTCGAACGCCTGCGCACGACGGGGTACATGTAGGCGTTGAAAAACGTTCGCATCGTGATGGTCGGCGACGTAGACGCCGGAAAATCCACGATCCTCGGCCGTCTGCTCGTCGATCTCGGTCTGGTCACACCGGCGAAGCTGGAAGAGCTCGAGACCTCCAGCTCGAAGCGCGGCGTGCCGATCGAGTATTCGTTTCTGCTCGACGCTTTCCAACTCGAACGCGATCAGGCGATCACGCTCGATCTCTCGCGCATCTGGGTGCGCACGCCCGACGCCGAATTCGTCTTCGTCGACGCACCGGGTCATCGGGAGCTGATTCGCAACCTGCTCAGCGGCGCGTCGGAGGTCGACACGGCCGTGATGGTCGTCGCCGCGGACGAAGGCATCACGCTGCAAACGCGCCGCCAAGCACTCTTCCTGCGTTGGTTCGGATTCGCGAACGTGCTGGTCGCGATCAACAAACTCGATCTCGCCGGCGATCCGAAGGCTGCATACGAGCAGCGTGTGGCGGAGGTCGGCGCGTTTCTCGATCAACTCGGCATGCGCGCGCGCGCGATCGTGCCGGTCGCCGCACGCAGCGGCGACGGCATCGTCAAGCCTGGGCCGCTCACACGGTGGTGGGATGGTCCCACGCTGCTCGAGGCGCTCGGCATGCTCGAGCGCGACCGGGCGCCGGATAATGGGCCGCTACGCTTCGTGGTGCAAGACGTGTACCGGCGCGACGGCAAACGGCTCATCGCCGGACGCATCGAGAGCGGTACGCTCGAGCGCGGCGAGCATCTGACGTTTTGGCCGCTTCAGACCGGGGCGCGTGTGCTCGCCATTCACGATTGGCCGCGCGAGCTCGATCGCGCGCTGGCGGGTGCGTCGATCGCGGCGGAGCTCGACGCGCGCGTCTTTGTCGATCGAGGGTCGGTGGGAAGTCGCGGTTCCGACGCTCCCGAGCTCGGTCATGCGGCCCAGACGACGGTCGTGTGGCTCGGCGCCGAACCCGCTCGTGCGGGAGAGGCGCTGCGCATGCGCTTGGGAACGCGCGAGTTCCCGGTGACGCTGCAGCGCATCGAGGAGACGATCGATCCCGACACCCTCGAGCCGCGCGAAGCGGACGAGCTGAGCAGCGGCGACGTCGGCGTCGTCTCGCTGGTCGCGCGCGAACTGATCGCAGCCGATACGAATCTCGCCGAGTCGAGCATCGGCCGTTTCGTGCTGGTGCGCGCGGGAACGATCGTGGCCGGCGGCCGGATCGATGCGGTGCTCGGCCACACGCGCGGCGAAGGCGCGACCAACGTCGTCGCGATGATCTCGTCGGTGGAACGGGCGGAGCGGACGCTGCGCAACGGACATGCGGGCGGCGTGTTTTGGCTGACCGGCCTCCCGAGCGCCGGTAAGTCGACGGTTGCGATGGCGGTGCAGCGGATGCTCTTCGAGCGCGGCCGGCAGGTGTACGTGCTGGACGGCGATACGCTGCGGACCACGCTCAACGTCGACCTCGGCTTCTCCGACGAGGACCGCTCGGAGAACGTGCGCCGGACGGCGGCCGTGGCTGCTGTCTTCGCGGACGCCGGCATGATCGTGCTCTGTGCGTTGATCTCACCCTTCGCGGCGGACCGCGAGTTGGCGCGCGCGGCGTATCCGAACGGATTCCATGAAATTTACGTCTCGTGCGACCTGCGTACCGCGGAGGGTCGCGACGTCAAAGGACACTACCAGCGTGCACGGCGCGGTGAGCTCGCCCATTTCACCGGCGTCTCCTCGCCGTACGAAGTGCCCGAACGGGCGGATCTGGTGGTCGATACAGCCGTGCACCGCATCGATGAGTCGGCGGCCTGCCTGCTCGAGTACATCGAATCGCATTTGGTGCGATGATCCAAATCATTCTGATCGGATTCATCGTCGGAGTGTGCATCTCGTACTCCGGCGTCGGTGCCGGGTCGCTCACCACGCCGCTGATCGTCCTCTTCCTCGGGTACGATGCGAGCACCGCGATCGGTTCCGATCTGCTCTTCAGTCTGGGGACGAAGATCGTCGCGTTTCTAACCCACATTCGCGCGCAAACGGTCAACTACGGCGCGCTGCTCTTTCTCTCGCTCGGCGGCGTTCCCGGCGCCATCGTCGGGGTGTTGATTACCGGCTGGCTCCACGCGCACTTCCCGCTCCCCGCCGTCAACCATGTGCTGAAGATCGCGCTTGGCGTTGCGCTTTTGATCGCGGCGGCCGCCGTGGCCTTTACGCGTTCGGTTGCCCCCGATACGCATCCGCCGGAGCGGCCGCTGCCGCATCTGCCGCTGACGCTGACCGGCTTCGTGGTCGGGACCCTGGTCAGCATCACGTCGATCGGCAGCGGATCGCTGACCCTGCCGCTCTTGTTGCTCGTCCTTTCCCAAGCGCAGTTGCGCACACTGGTCGGAACCGACGTCGCGTTTGCGGTCGTACTGCTCGTTCCGGCGATCATCGGCCACTTCAAGCTCGGCGACGTCAACATTCGGCTCGCAATGCTGCTCTTGGCGGGATCGATTCCGGGCGTTTTGGTAGGCACGCCGCTGGCGAAGCGCTTGCCCGAGCGAGCGTTCCGTGTCGGGCTTGCGCTCATTCTTTTGATCGTCGGCGTGCGAATGTTCTACTGAGAAGAAAGCGCGTCGCGCGTCTCCATCCACAATTGCAACAAACGATCGAAGATCGCTCGCTCGACGGCGGCTTTCTCCCATACGGGATCGCCGGCCGGCGGGACGTCGTTCTCGGTGCGGAAGGCAAGGTTGACGCCGTAATCGCGTGCGAGTACCTCGTTGTCGGGAGCGAACGCGCGCAGCAATGACAGCGTTTCGTCGCGTGAAAAGAGCGCAAAGCGCTCGTTCAAGAGCGCCTCGGAGAAGCTCGGCACGTGCGTGCGCAGCAGTGCACGCGGCTCGGCTTGAGGAACGCCCTGCGGCAGCAGCTTTTGGTACGCGGTATCGAGGAGCGTGCCGAACGTCAAACTCTCGTTGGCGCGCGGATGGCTCACCGAGAGCTGGAGCGGCGAACGGCCGAATCCCGGCGCTGCCAGCGCGATGAGCCGCAGAAAGTCTTGGAAGATGAATTCGTTCGGCTGCCCGGCCTCGTAGGCGCGAATGATGACGTTCTCCGGGCCGAAAACGCGGACCCAGGGCTCGAGAAGCCGCGGATAGCGAAACTCGATCTGGATCGGCGAACCGTCGGGCACGTACATGCCGGTCTGCAAAATTCGGTCGATGTATCCCGATAGCGGCCGGATATAGTCGTGTTTGATCCGCTCGACATACATCGACTCTGCGTACGGAGCCTGCGGCCGGAGGTAGATAACGACCTTGCCGGCGTATCCGGCTGCCCGGATCGCGTCGGCGAGCATCTGGATCGTTGCAGGCCGTGAGTAGATCAAACAGATATCTTCTGAGGTCACCAGCGCCGCGTCGACCGGGCTCGCCCGCAGCTCCTGAGTGAGGAGCGGCAAATCCCTGCTCTCACCGTGCACGAGTAAATCCCAGCCGAGTTGGTGATTACCGGTTTGCGCGAAGCTCGGACGGGCCGTACGCGTGATCAAGAGTCCCGCCTCTTGCAAGGTCGCGCGATTTTGCTCGACCAGCACTTGCAGCGAGGTCGTACCGGTCTTATGCGTTCCGATGTGCACCAGACACGTGCGCATAACGGCCCTATTCCACCAGACCTTCGACCGGTGCGGCGTGCATCATCACGTCCTGCATATTCAAACGCAAACCGGCCGCCGGGTCCGCGGCAACGGCCTGCGCGTGCGATCGGATATGCGCCAGATTCCCCTGTTGGCGCGGCAGAATCGTACCGGTGCGGTTGGCAACATGGCTGTGGTAGCGCTCCAAGATCGTCTCGTATGCGAGCGCGAACTCGGCGCGGCGCTCGGTAGACGTATTGGGATTGCGTTTATCGTCGCGCCAGGAGTACTCGCAGGTCGGTCGATCGAGATGAACGAAACGCGCGCCGCCCGATGCCATTCGCAGCCACAGCTCCCAATCTTCGGTCACCGCCAGCGACTCGTCGGTAAATCCGAAGCGGTCGAAGAGTTCACGGCGATGAACCACGCTATGGATCGTCGTGAGATTCGAAGAGTAGAGGTCGTCCAGGCGGTACGGCCAGTCGGTGTAGACCTGCATGCCTAGGACGTGCTTGACTCCATTTTCGTCGACCCTGGAATATTCGCCGACGCATTTCGAATACGAGAGGTCGGCGCCGGTTTGCTCGAGCAACGCGACCGAGCGGGCGCAATGATCCGGGTAGAAGATATCGTCGTCATCGAGATAACCGATGTAGGTGCCGGTAGCGGCCTGCATGCCGAGATTGAGTGCGGCGGCGAGCTTTACGGGCGCCGGCGGCCGGACGTACGCGATTGGGAAACCGCCGCCGGCGGCTTGCGCGAGTTCGAGAACCTCCTGTGAACCGTTGTTGACGAGCACGATTTCGATGTTGCGATAGCCTTGTTGGGCGACGCTCGCGAGGGCGCGACGCAAGAACTCGGGGCGGTCGGCCGTTCGGATCACCAAAGAGAGAAGCGGTCCGTCGAGGGCAGGCGGTCGTTCCGCGAGTGCGATCGATGCGACGTGAGCGGGTTCGACGCGCAGCTTCGGAGCCGGTGAGCTCATCGCTGCAAGGATGTCGAGCGCGTCACCGATCGTATGCGGATCGCGAATGTTGTACGTCGCAATCCCGTGATAGAGCAGCTCCGCGCCGCATTCTTCCGGCACCGCGACGCGATAGCCGGCTGCCGCCAATGCGCAGGCTCGACGGCCGCGCCAGAGTTCCGGCAATACGACCGTTGCTCCGCGGATCGCGTCGCGCGCGTTCTCGGCCGTGATCAATTGTGCGCCAACGCCGCGCAGTTCGAGCGCCATCTCGACGCCGGCCAGTTCGGCCCGCTTCACCGAAGGAGCATAGACGGTCACGTCGCGGTCGCGGGTAGGCTGCGCGAGCGGCTCGGCATCGGGCAGCAGCGTCCAGCGCCGAAGCGTGGTCCCGGTTAGGCGCTCGAGCCGGAATCGATCGGCCGGCGTGGCGACGAGGACGAAATCGGCGAGACGCAGTGCGAATTTCGCTGCGTTGACGAGCTCGATGGCCGGAGAAGCCATTTCCTCGGGCGACTTACCCTGAAGGTTGAGGCGGCGGTCGCGCAGAGCTGCGAGTTGCAGCGCGCGAGTGTCGGGATCGGCGGTTGCGCGCACGAGTCCGAGAATCTGCAGCAGCAATATCTCGAGCGGATCGCGATGCACGATGAGCGCGGCTACGAGCGTTCCGCGACGCCGAGCGTTGACGATTTCACCGAGTCCCCGGGCCGGCTGCGCGAGATCGAGCCCGACACATAGCAAATCGGGCACGCTCAGGGATTCGAGTGCAGTTGCTTCTTCGGGCCAGCGCTCGCGATCGAAATGAATCGCCGCAGCCGGCGAGGACGAGATCCTCACCGCCTTTTCCTACGGGGTGAAAGCGGAGGGTCCTGTTGGTAGATGGCAAACGATCAGCGCGATCATGGCTTCCGATTGGCAGGGCGTGCGTGTTGCAATCACCGGCCACACGGGCTTCAAAGGCGCGTGGCTTGCTTACATGCTGCAACGATTAGGAGCGGAGGTCTGGGGTTATGCGCTCGTTTCGGCCACCACACCGAATCTTTACGATGCGCTTCGCCTCGATACCGTCGTGCATTCATATATCGGCGACGTTCGCGACGAAATTCGTCTCGCCGCATTCTTTGATGAGGCGCGGCCGCAGGTCGTCTTTCACTTTGCCGCGCAGTCGCTCGTGCGCGCCGGGTATGACGCGCCGGCGGAGACATTTGATGTCAACGTTGGCGGCACGATCGCGTGTCTCGAACGTTGCTTGCAGCGCGAGACGGGGATCGTGGTCGCCGCGACGAGCGATAAATGCTACCGCAACGACGGCACGATGGCGCGCCCGTTCGTCGAAACCGATCCGCTTGGCGGCGGGGATCCGTACAGCGCGAGCAAGAGCGCAGCTGAGATCGCGATCGAAAGCTATCGCACGAGCTTCTTTCGTCCGCGCGGATTGCAACTCGCCTCGGTGCGCGCGGGCAACGTGATCGGGGGCGGCGATTGGTCGGAGGATCGCCTCTTTACCGATCTCGCGCGCGCAGCCTTTGAAGGAAGGCGGCTGCGCATCCGCTATCCCCGTGCGATCCGGCCGTGGCAGCATGTGATCGATGCACTGCGCGGCTACCTTGCCGTCGCAAGCGCGGCGCGAAGGGGCGAACGTGTCGATGAAGCGTGGAACCTCGGCCCCCCCGGTTCAGGCGAAACGACCGTGGAGGAAGTCGTGCAAGCGTTTGCGCGCGCGACCGGGAAACGCCTGGACGTCGAGCGAGTAGATTCCGGGTCCAAGCCCGAAGCATCGGTGCTGCAGCTCGACGCACGGAAGGCGCGCGAGCGGCTCGGATGGGAGACGTCGCTGACGGTCAGTCGTTCAGTGGAGCTGACAGCCGAGTGGTATCGCGCCTTTTACGATGGCGAGAATGCGCGCGAACTGACGTCGGCACAAATCGACTCGGTTGCGTGGAGTTCGACTTCACCCTAGGCAGGAGAGTAATGCTGGTTCCGGATCTGATCTACGATATCGGGTTGCACGTCGGCAACGACACGGCGTATTACATGAGCGAAGGTTATCGTGTGATCGCGGTCGAGGCCAACCCAATGCTGGTCGAACAGTGCAAGAAGCGATTTGCACGCGAGTTGCAAAACGGTTTGCTGCGCATCTTGCCGATCGGGATCGGCCCGGCGGAGGGCATGATGCCGTTTTACGTGAATCCGCGCAATACGGAATGGAGTGCGTTCGATAAAGAAGTTGCGTGGCGGGACGGCCAGGATGGGCCCGTGGTTGACGTTCCGGTGATGCGATTGACGGAACTCTTCAAGCATTACGGTGTGCCGTATTTCCTGAAATCTGATATTGAGACCGGGGACCGCTTCGTGCTCGACGCTCTCGAGACGCTCGATCGCAAAGATTTGCCGATCTACATGTCGATCGAAGCGCACAAGCTCGAATACCTCGCGCGTCTGAACGTGATGGGGTACACTGCCTTCAAAGTCGTGGATCAGAAGGCACACGGCATGCACGCGTGCTCGGGTCCGTTTGGCGAAAAAGCGCCGGGCAGATGGGTAGCGTTCGACGTCGCGGCGTATGAGTGGCTGCATTCGATCATGGGGCACCGCGAGCGTCACACGTGGTTGACGAACGATCCGAAGACATGGCACGACTTCCACGTCAAACGGACCTGGTAACGATCCCTAGACGAGACCCCGCGCAATCTCGGCGAATTTGATCGGATCGCGGGGCGAACTGCCGGCGCCGATAGCGTTGAGTTCGCTCACGATGCGCTGCAGATGCGTTCGCCGTCTCGCTGCCGTTTCGGGCTGTACCGGTCGCGCGTTGTAGATCGCTTGCAAAGCGGCGACGTAGCCCCTCGGGTCCTGGAGCGGAGGCGAGGGACGATCGAACGGGCGTGCGATCGTCACCGTGGATTCGTCGTCGATTCTGACGTTGACACTGCCGAAGACGCGCGTGATGAAATCGAAATCCGCAAGGTGCTGCAATCGCTCGTCGAAGCGCCCGAATCGATCGATGACGGAGCGCCGGTGGGCGAACGCGGCTAGCGGGATTCCCTCGCCCACCGCGGCGGTTCTGTTGGCGACGGAACTACCCGCGAAATCGTCGATCCGCGTCACGACGTCATCGCCGCGAATAGCTATCAAGTGAGCGCGTACGACCAGGGCATCGATCTTTGCGGAGGCAAAACCCGCCGCGATGCGTTCGAGATGATCGGACGGCCATCGAACGCCCGGTTCGGCATAAACGATGATCTCATCGCTCGCCAGGCTGAGCGCGTCGTTCAGTGAGGTCGCCCGGTTCGGCGGCGCCCGATGAACGACGAGTCGACTTCGTAACGTTCGAGCGCGATCTTCGAACAGCGGAGCGAAGTCGATTGCCCCGTCCGCTGCGATCACGAGGTTCCAGTCGGTGTAGCGTTGCTCGCTCAAGGCCTCCAGTGTCGCGAGCACGGATAAGGGGTCTCCGGCGGCCTCGAAAACGACGCTGATTCCGGCATTCTTCGTCAGCGGGGCCGCAAGATACTTATCGCGGTTTCGGCTGAGCGTCGCAAATATGAGGTCGACCCGCGGTTGTGCAGCCGGGAGTATCTGGGACGCTACGTCGGGATACGTACGAAGATTGTTCGCCTTTGCCAGCAGTAGGTTGGCAACTCCCTGTTCGCGGCCCGCGATCTTCGGGAGATTCTCCTCGGTGAGGTAGCGCTCGAGCAAGAGGAGTTGTTCCAAGAACTGCTTCCCCGTCGCGAGAAATCGTTCCCGACCGCTTACCTCTTGCGCGTGAATGCGAATGGCCGCACCGACGGTATCGATGAATCCGAAACTCGCGCCGGCCGCGGCCAGCCGGAGATAGGTATCGTAATCACCGCAGATGATGTCTGGATCGAAGCCGCCGCGTGCGAGTAGCTCCCGACGGTCGAAGAGCGTCGTCGGCGTGCACATGTAACAGTCGTGGGTGAGCAGATCGGCAAATTCGTTTCTCCCGCCCGTGTACGATCCGCGCAAGTGGCCGACGTGTCCGAGGTGGCGCAAGAAACGATCGTTCTCATCGACGTGGACATACGACGTATAGAAGTAATCGATGTCCGGATACGCGCCGTGAGCGGCAACGAGGCGCGCCACGTGACCGGGGAGCAGATAATCGTCGGCGGAGAGGAAAAGAACGCGGTCCTTCGTTGCGAGCTCCAGCCCGCGCACGTGGTTGCCGATCATTCCGATGTTTTCGGGATTGCGGTAGGCCCGAAGCCGCGCGTCGCGCGCAGCATATCCCTCGACGATCGTCCACGAATCATCGGTCGACGCATTGTCGACCACGACGATCTCGAGATCTTCGGCCTGCTGGGCGCACGCGCTGGCGATCGTTCGGGCGAGAAACCGGCCGTAGTTATACGACGTGATGACGATGCTGACGCCGGAGAACGGGGCGTTCATGGGCAGCGGATTCGCCGGGTCGGAGCGTTGCTCCGCTCGCGGCCGTGCACGCAGAGGCGATGCCTCTTCATCGGAAGAATGGCCCCAATGCCAATGTCAGTCTGTCGCAATTGTTCGGCGCCGCTGCGCATAACGTTCGTCGATCTCGGCACGTCGCCATTGTCGAACTCCTATGTATCGCGCGAACGCGAGCGTGAAATGGAGCCGTTCTTTCCCCTGCACGCGTACGTATGCGAGCGCTGTTTTCTGGTTCAGCTCGAGGCCTTTGAGACGCCGGAAAATATCTTCAGCGAATATGCGTACTTCTCGTCCTACTCCGAATCGTGGCTCGAGCACTCGCGGCGCTATGCTGAGAGCGCGACGCGCCGTCTCGCACTCGGGCGCGGCGCGTTGGTCTGCGAAGCCGCGAGCAACGACGGATATCTGTTGCAGTTTTTCCGGGAAGCCGGAATCGACGTGCTGGGTATCGAGCCGGCACGCAACGTCGCGAGCGTCGCCCTCGAGAAGGGGATCCGAACCGAGAGCATCTTTCTCGGGCGCGAGAGCGGGTCCACCCTGCGCGAGCGCTACGGCGAATCGAACTTGGTCATCGCCAATAACGTTATCGCGCACGTTCCCGACGTGCACGACTTCGTGGGCGGCCTGAAAGAGATGCTCGCGCCCGGCGGCGTACTGACGATCGAGTTTCCGCATCTCGTTGAACTGATCGAGCAGGTTCAATTCGATACGATCTATCACGAGCACTTTTCCTACTATTCACTTTATGCGATGGAACGCGTGCTCGAGCGCAATGCATTGCGTGTGTGGGACGTGGAAACGATTCCCACGCACGGAGGCTCGTTGCGCGTATGGGCGGTCCGGTTCGAGGACCCAAGAGTGGAGGAACCGCGCGTGGCAGCGCTTCGCGCGCGTGAAGCGGCTTTCGGTGTCACCGATCTCGGCCGCTATCGCTCCTTTTCGGCCGACGTCGCGAGGAGAAAGCGCGAACTGTTGCGTTTCTTGATCGAGGCGGTAGAGGAGGGGAAGAGCGTGGTCGGCTATGGAGCTCCGGCAAAGGGCAACACGCTGCTGAACTACTGCGGCGTCCGGGCGGACATGCTCGCTTACACGGTCGACCGCAATCCGGAAAAGCAGGGCAAGCTCCTGCCGGGCTCGCGGATACCGGTCTACGCGCCGGAGCACTATCGTGAAACCCGTCCCGACTACGTGCTCATCCTGCCGTGGAATATTCGGGACGAGATCATCGCGCAGACGAGTTTCATCCGTGAATGGGGCGGACGGCACGTGATCGCGATTCCGGAGATCAGCGTCCGGTGACCTTTCGCGAAACCGGGATCGCCGGGGTCACGGTCGTCGAAGGCGATCAATCGAGCGATTCGCGCGGGCGTTTTGTTCGAACGTTCGACGAAGCGGAGTTCGAGCTGGCGGGACTCGTGGCGAAGTACGCGCAGCACAGTATCGCCTTCAACGAAAAGGCCGGCACCGTTCGCGGTCTGCACTATCAGCGATCGCCATATCTGGAGACCAAGATCATTCGCTGCGTTGCCGGCGCGGTATTCGACGTCGCCGTGGACCTGCGCCGTGGAAGTCCGACCTTTGGCCGCTGGTTCGGCCTGACCTTGACCGCGCAAAGCGGATCGGCACTCTACATTCCGGCGGGGTGCGCGCACGGCTACCAAACGCTCGAAGACGGAACGGCTGCCCTGTATATGATCTCGGAACCGTACCTCGCCGACGCCGCGGGCGGAATTCATCATGCGGATCCTGAGCTGGCAATCACGTGGCCCTTGCCGGTTAGCCGCCTTTCAGAACGTGATAAAAACCTGCCGCGGCTTGCCGCCGCGATGATCTAGGGAAGCTCTTCAGAGCTTCCCTAGGGCTTGACGTCCCAGTACTGCTGAGCGAAATCGCGCTTGCGGGCCTTGATCTCGAGGTCGGGGGAGCGGCCAACAGCGACGGAGCCGGGCGGAACCTCGACGTCGATCAGCAGCGATTGCGCCGAGACGATGCTTCCCCGGCCAAGCGTCGTTGCACCCAGGACCATCGAGCCGCCGTACACGACGACATGCTCGTCGATGCTCGGCGAACGCCCGGACTCGGTTCCGATCGTCACGTTCTGGTAGGCGACGAAGAAATTCTTGTACGCGGCTTTCCCGAGCACGGTTCCGACCGTGTGGATCAACAGAAAGACGTCGGGCATTTGCGTGTCGTACATGCAAACGAGCCCGTTCTGCATTTTATTGAGCAAAAAGAAGCGCGCGGCAAGGCTCTCCTCGCCCATTCTCCACGCCGAATTCGCGGCAAAATACGTGAAGACGGCGCTCTGATCGCCGTGCAGGTGATTATAGAACGGCTTCGCGTTGCGACGATACCCCGGAAGAACGACGCGGGCGAAGCACGCCTCGGTCCGCTCCAGCGCCTCGTCGACCACGCGATCGAACTGCCCGAACGCGTCCGGGCTCGCCGGATAGAGCGCCTCGATCTGCGATCGCAGATAGGAGCCGAGCGTCCCGCGGTCGGTCGATAGATACACGAAGCCGGGATGCCTAGGCGAAGAAGCTCGTCACCGCGTCGATCACGCGTTGAATCGAGGCTTCTTTCATATGCGAGTGAAGCGGAAGCGTCACGACCTCGGCGGCGGCCTTCTCGGTAACCGTCATGTCGCCGCGGCGGCAGGATGCGAAATACGTGTGTTGATGGACCGGCATGAAGTGGATCCCTGCGGCGATATTGCGCTCCTTGAGATGAGCGATGAGCTCGGCGCGGCGCCCGCCGAGAACCCGCAAGCTATAGATGAAGGGACTCACGTCGCCGTAGTCGCGGCGAAGGACCCGCGCGCCGCGCAACTCGGCGAAGGCGGTGCTGTACCGCTCGCAGATTTCTCGGCGCGAGGCGATGAAGTCGTCGATCTGTTTGATCTGCGAGATTCCGACGCTGGCCATGATGTTGGTCAGATGGTAGCGGAAACCTTGATCGACGACGTCGTATTCCCACGCTCGCGCGTTGCGGTAACGTTCGGTCGTGTCCTTATCGACTCCGAGGATGCGCAGGTGATGGAGCTTGCGGAGTTCATCCTCAGAATTGACCACGACACAGCCGCCGTCGATCGACGTGATGATCTTGACGGGATCGAAACTGAAGCACGCGATATCTCCGTAACTTCCGATCTTCTTGCCGTCGATGGTGCTGCCGAATCCGTGACAGGCGTCCTCGACCACCCGCAAGCCGAACTCGCGCGCGAGGTCGTAGACGCCGGCTCGGTCGCAGGGGATGCCTGCGAAGTGCAACGGCAGAATCGCCTTGGTCCGTTTCGTGATGAGCGATCGAGCCTTCGCGCAATCGATGCCGAGATCGTCGTCGCGAATATCGCACATCACGACCTCGGCGCCGGTGTAACGAATAGCTTGATGATCCGCGACGTAGTTGAATGAAGGGACGATGACCTCGTCGCCCGGACCGGCGCCCGCCGCGAGGAGGGCGATATGCAAAGCCGACGTCCCGGTATTGGTGGCGACCACGTAGCGGCCCTCGAGCCCGAGATAGGCGGCGATGCGCTCTTCGAATTCCTTGGTGGTCGCGCCCATGCCGAGCCAGCCGACGTCGAAGGCGTCGGTAAGATGCTTGAGCGTGTCGACTCCGATTCGGGGAACGAAGACCGGAATGTGTTCCAGCGTGGCACCTGCGCGGTCGAGCGTCTGCACTGCACCTCCTCGAGGGGAAAGGTTCACACCATTCATCGGCTGGAAAGCGCTAGCCCATGAACATCGTACTGTGGGGAGCCACCGGACAGGCGCTGGTCATGGGCGAGCTCTACGGACGGCTCGGCATCCCGATCGCAGCGGTTTTCGACAACGACCCGGCGATCATCTCACCGTTTCCCGGCGTGCCGATCTATCACGGCGGCGACGGTTTTGCGCGCTGGCTATCGCTGCGCGATCCTTCCGTGGAGTATCGCGCGCTGGTCGCGATCGGCGGCGAGCGCGGAGAGGATCGAATCGCGATCGGCGAGGGATTCGAGCGCGAAGGACTCGCCCTTGCCACGGCGTTGCATCCGGCGGCTTTCGTCGCGACGGATGCGCAGGTCGGGAAGGGTAGTGCGATCTTGGCGATGGCGGCGGTGTGCGCACGAGCGCGAATCGGTCCGGCCTGCATCATCAATACGGCGGCCGGCGTCGACCATGAGTGCGTCCTGGATGCAGGCGTCCACATCGCGCCGGGGGCGACGCTGGCGGGTTGCGTCGAAGTCGGGCGCGCGGCCTTCATCGGCAGCAATGCGACCGTGCTTCCCCGCATTCGGATCGGTGCTCACGCGATCGTGGGCGCGGGCAGCGTCGTCACCAAGGACGTTCCCGACGGAGCGCTGGTGATGGGCAATCCCGCGCGCGTGGTGGAGCGAGCTTAGGGCCAGACCTTCCAGGGAGCGCCGCCCGATTCCCAAAGGTCTTCCAACAGGATCTTGTCGCGCATCGTGTCCATCGGATGCCAAAACCCGCGGTGGACCCAAGCCGAAAGATTGCCCTCTGCCGCCAGACGTTCCATCGGTTCGCGTTCCCACGCCGTCATATCGCCTCGAATATACTCGAAGACCCCCGGATTCAACACGAAATAGCCGCCGTTGATCCATGCGCCGTCGCCGGGCGGTTTTTCCCGGAAGGACGTGATCCGCGCTTCGGACATCTCGAGTTGGCCGAAGCGTCCGGGCGGCTGCACGGCCGTGAGGGTCGCGAGCGTGCGGCTGTTGCGATGGAATGCGATCGCATCGGGCACGTTCACGTCGCTCAAGCCGTCACCGTACGTAAAGCAGAAGAGATCTTCGCCCTCGAGGTACCGCGCGACGCGCTTGAGGCGGCCGCCGGTCTGCGTTCCCTCGCCGGTATCGACGAGCGTAATCGACCACGGCTCGACGTCGCTGCGATGAACGGTGAGTGAATCGGCCCGCAGGTCGATGGTCACGTCGGACATGTGAAGAGCGTAATTGTGGAAATACTCCTTGATCATGTAGCCCTTGTAGCCGCAGCACACGATGAAATCGTTGATGCCCCAATGCGAATAGGTCTTCATGACGTGCCAAAGGACGGGCTTTCCGCCGATTTCGATCATCGGCTTGGGGCGCAGTGTCGTTTCCTCGCTGAGGCGCGTGCCGAGTCCGCCGGCGAGTATTACGGCTTTCATTGGGCGCAACGTCCCGCGGCTGCGCGCAAAACCCCTCTTTCCCCGCAAGAGGGGTGCTTCGCGTACCGAGCATGCTCTCGCGCTACACGGTGATTCCGCTGCGCTGACTCGCGACGAGCTGCGCCGCGCGAAAGAGACTTTCGAATTGGCCGGCGTCGGTCCACCAACCGTCGAGAACGTCGTAGTAGAGATCGCCCTCTTTGATGTAGGCGTTGTTGACGTCGGTGATCTCGAGCTCGCCGCGCGCCGAGGGTTTGAGCCGGTTGCAAAAATCGAAGACGCGCCGGTCGTACATGTAGATGCCCGTCACGGCGTAGCGGCTCTTGGGTTTCTCCGGCTTCTCCTCGATGCGCACGATACGATCGCCTTCCAGTTCCGGACAACCGAATCGCTCCGGGTCCTCGACCTCTTTGAGGAGAATTCGCGCGCCCGAATTCTGCTCTTCGAACTTGCGCACGTAAGGCCCGATGTCGTCTTGGATGATGTTATCGCCGAGGATCACCGCGATGCGCTGGCCCTCCGCGAAGTGCTCGCAAAGTTTGAGTGCGTCGGCGATGCCGCCCTCGCCCTCCTGGTAGGTATAGTAGATGTCCTTCAGACCGAACTCGCGGCCGTTGCCGAGCAGCCGCAGAAAATCGCCGGCCGAGTTACCGCCCGTCACGATCATGATGTCCTTGATACCCGCGCGGCATAGCGTTTCGATCGGGTAGTAGATCATCGGCTTGTCGTAGATGGGCAACAAATGCTTGTTCGTAACCTTGGTGAGTGGACGCAGTCGCGTCCCCAATCCTCCGGCGAGAATGACGCCTTTCATGTCCCCCCTTATCGGTGTGCGTACTGCCGCTTGTAGTATGCGAGAAATTCGCCGGACTTGAGCGGACGCCACCAAGCTTCGTTCATCTGGTACCACTCAATGGTCGTGCGAATGCCTTCCTCGAAGTCGACGCGGGGCGCCCAACCGAGCGCGCGCGCCTTCGCGCTGCTGACGCAATACCGGCGGTCGTGTCCTTCACGGTCGGTTACGTGGCGCACGTGCGTCTCCATCGCGCGGCCGCACCCGTTCACCAGGCGGCGCGTGATCTCGATATTCGTATGTGAGTTGCCGCCGCCGATGTTGTACGCGTTCCCGGGCTCGCCGCGGTCGAGCACGTGCATGATACCGCGTGCGTGATCGTCGACGTGGAGCCAATCGCGGACCTGCATCCCGTCGCCGTACACCGGCACCTGTTCGTCGTCGATCAGATTCGTGACGAAAAGCGGGATCAATTTTTCCGGATATTGGTGCGGCCCGTAGGTGTTGCTGCCGCGGGTGATGAGCACGGGCGTGCGGTACGTCGTCCAATAGGCGAGCACCTGGAGATCGCCGCCCGCCTTACTCGCGGAATACGGGCTGCGCGGCGCGAGGGGATCGTTCTCGCTCGACTCCCCCTCGCTCACGTCGCCGTAGACTTCGTCGGTCGAGACTTGCAGATAGCGCGCGATCGAACGCTCGCGCACGGCCTCCAGCAGCACGTGCGTTCCGAGGATGTCGGTGCGCAGAAACTGCTCGGGATCCAGGATCGAACGATCGACGTGCGTTTCAGCCGCAAAATTCACGATCGCGTCGACCCCGTTGCCGATCGCTTCGCGGACCGCCGCCGGATCGCAGATGTCGCCGCGAACGAAGCGGTAACGCGCGTTTCCTTCGAGGTCGCGCAGGTTGGCGGGGTTGCCCGCATAGGTCATCGCATCGAGATTGACGATCTCCAGCTCCGGCCGCTCGCGCAATGCCAGACGGACGAAGTTCGAACCGATGAATCCGAGGCCCCCGGTAACCAACCAGCGCGTGGTCTTGCTCATATCTCCTGAATTGTCGGCCCCGGCGGCGCCCCGATTGAGGAGGCGCCGCCTGCCGGCGGTCAGATCTGCTCGATCATCTTCCAGATCGCATTGACCTGGGGTCCTTCGTTCGATGCGTAGGCGGTACCGGTGTAGTCCCACCAATCCCAGCAGCCGAGCGAATTTCCCGACGACGCGATTGCTTGCGGATAGAGCACGATGATGCTGTTGGTGTCGGCCCATTCGTTGAGACCGGATTCCGTCACGAACGCAGTGCCGACGTAGGACTCACCCTGCTCGCAGCCGTGCAGCGCGACGACGAGTTTGCAGGCCGCGCCGCCGGCGCAGTTCGCCGGGACGTAGATATACCCGACCGAATCCATCCCGGCAGCGGCGTACGGGGCCTGATTGAACTCGATGAGCGACCCGGAGAGCGTGCCGTCGTTGCGCGGATTGAGCGTACCGAAAAAGTCGGTGAGGAACTCGTCTTCGGCATCGAAGCCGCAGTTGATCAAGTACTGCGAGTTGATCGCACCGCACGAGTTCGACGTATCGGGTGTTACCCAGCCGTGCTCGGCCGCGGTCGTGTAGTTCGTCGTCGTGCTCACCCCGTAATGGCTGAGCATCGATTGCGAGTCCTTGACGACCGATTGCGCGACGACCGTGTCGTCTTCACCCGAGAAAATCCATGCTTTCGAACCGCTCAAATCGCTTACCGGGTCGAGGTAACCGTCTTTGGCCGCGTTATTGGTGTCGGTCTCGAGCGTGCCCAGCGGCGGAGATTCGCCCTCGGACCAATACTCGGTGCCGGAGCACGAGTAGAGCGCGTAGTCGGCCGAGTACCCGGGACCGTAGACGAGCCCCCAAAACGCGTCCGAGGTGCCGAGCGCGCAGAAGAACGGCGAGCCCGCGAAAATTGCTTCGCCTTTGATGTTGGCGGAGTACGAGAAGTGCAGTTGCGTGGCCATGTCGGCACCGGACGAAACGCCGGCGACCACCACGTCGCTCAAATTCACGTTGTAGTGCCCCAAGCTCGGCAACGTTGCGGCGCTCGCATCACGATGGACCGCGGATTGATTCTCCGTCGGCGCTACGGGCAGCGACCCGCTGCCGGCACCCGAGCAGGCAGTCATAATAGCGGCCAGGCCAAGGACGGCCGCGAGTTGCGTGTATCTCATGCGACCATCGTCGCACTGCCGAGCCGGCGGCCGGTAGACCCGAACGGGTGGGTGCGCGCCTCTACGGCTTGCTCTTGAGTTCGCGGTAGTACGCAGCGCGCGCTGCGGCCGAGGAGAACCGCGCGGCCAGACCCGTGATCGGCGGCGCAGCGATGTCGAACGCTTTGTCCGCGATCACGTAGGAGCCCACGCTTTTGTAGGTCCACTTCAGCTGGTTCAAGTTGACCGTGGCGTCGGGTCGGATCACGCTTGCCGCTCCGCGAAACTGCGGCCGGTTGTAGAGCACCATATGCCCGCGCCGAACGACGAATGAGGAAAGGGCGACCTCGGGGTAGCCCGACGAGGGATTATAGCTGGTGTCGTCCTCGAAGATCACGCTCGGCGCAAAGGCCACGATATCGTCGCGCAAGCCATGGCGTCCGTATTCGGAATAGATCGAGACGTCGATCACACTGCCCGGCCAGGGATAGTTCAGCTCGCCCGGGCGCGCCGGCAGCATCCGGAAGAATGCGTCGGGATTGACGGTCCGCATCTCCTCGCCGTTGAAGCGCAGCCCATAGGCGGTCAGCACCGCGCGCACCGCATCGAGACAATCGTGACCCGGGGCGGCAAAGCGCCATCCGGCGATGGCTGCGATCGCGCGGTTCGCAGCTGCGACGTTGCCGCCCCCTTCGAGCGCTTTGTAGAGATCGTAGCGGGTCTGGTAGCCCAGCCCGACGTTGTCGTAGGCGCCGGCGCGAACCAGCGGCTCCCTGGTGGCAGCGTGCCAGAAGTCCTTGCCCTTGGGGCTGGGGTCGTGGTGAGCCATCTCGATCGCGCCCGCGATGTACTCCTCGGGCGCGGTGGCGAAAGCGAAGCCGACGTGCCCGAAGACGTCGCCGGCAATGACCGACCCGCCGGGGCGCAAGAAGACGTAGGCGTTCGGTCGCGCGAGCACCGACCGGGTCAGGAGGGCCAGGCTCGCCGCCGCGCCGCCCGAGAGGAAGGCCGCTCGCGTCAGATCCATGGGCGATGCGTACCCGCTGTGCCCTCGCCCTAGTCGGCGCTCACGCGCCGTGGTATACTCTGACGGCTGTCCTACCGGGTGTTGGAGGACGGTAAGTTCACTACGCCCGGCAGGAGGCTGGGCGATGAAGTGGCTCCATGACACGGATCGCACCGCCATGACGGCACGCGGCCCGGGGCCAGTCAAAGGAGAATCCTGTGTCTGTCGTTACCATGCGCGAACTCCTCGAGGCCGGCGTCCACTTCGGGCATCAGACCCGTCGCTGGAACCCCAAGATGAAACCGTTCATCTTCCAGGAGCGCAACGGCATCTACATCATCGATCTCGCGCTCACCGTGCAGAAGCTGCGCGAGACCTACGAGGCCGTCAAGCAGATGGCGCGCGAGAAGAAAGTCATCTTGTTCGTCGGCACCAAGAAGCAAGCGCAGGACGTCGTGCGCGAAGAAGCCGAGCGCGCCGGAACGTTCTTCATCAACCAGCGCTGGCTAGGCGGTACGCTGACGAACTTCTCGACCATTCAGAAGCGCATCGCGCGTCTGCGCGAACTCGAAGGCATGAAGATGCAAGGCGACTTCGACCGCCTTCCGAAAAAAGAAGTCGCACAGCTGCAAGACGAGATGGCCAAACTCGAGCGCTTCCTCGGCGGCATCAAGGACATGCACCGCTTGCCGGACGCGGTCTTCATCGTCGATCCGAAGAAAGAGCGCATCGCCGTTCTCGAAGCGCGCAAGCTGAAGATCCCGATCATCGCGGTCATCGACACGAACTGCGACCCCGACGAGATCGATTATCCGATCCCGGGGAACGACGACGCGATCCGCGCGGTCAAGCTGATGGTCAGCAAGATTGCCGACGCGATCATCGAGGGCAAGACCGAGAGCGAGAGCGCCTACGACGCGGAGAGCGCGTACGCCCAGCCGTACGCCGAGAGTTACACCGCTCAGGAGGACGAAGCACCCCTCACGATGGCCGAAGTCGAAGCCGCGCTGTAAGGAGAACCGTGTCCACCTCAATGTCCTACCGACCCACAACCGACGACATCAAGAAGCTTCGTGCCGAGACCGGCGCGCCGATCGGCGATTGCCGCAAGGCTCTGATCGACGCGAACGGCGACTTTGCGAAGGCGAAGGCGCTGCTGCTCGAACGCGGCGCGGCGCAAGCCGAGAAGAAGGCCGAGCGTGCCGCGAACGAAGGGCTCGTCACCAGCTACATCCATGCCGGGGGCAAGATCGGCGTGCTGGTTGAGGTCAACAGCGAGACCGATTTCGTCGCGCGCAATCCGAAATTCGCCGAGCTCAGCCGCGACATCGCGATGCACATCGCGGCGATGTCACCGCAATATCTCGATCGCGGCAGCGTTCCGGAAGACGTCGTGGCCCGCGTGCGCGAAGAGTTTCGCGCGGCTGTGCCGGCCGGCAAGCCGCCCGAGGTCGCGGAGAAGATCGTTGAAGGCAAGCTGAACAAGTGGTTCGAGGAGCACGTGCTGCTCGATCAGCCGTTCGTCAAGGACGACTCGCTCTCGGTCAACGATCTGATCAACGCGGCGGTCGGATCGCTCGGCGAGAAAATCAAGGTTCGCCGCTTTACGAAGTACGCACTCGGAGAAAATTGAGGCACTAGCTCACTTGGATTCAACCGACAGTCGACCCAAGTACAAACGCGTTCTCCTCAAAATCTCCGGCGAGGCATTCGCCGGAACCGATACCGGCGTCGACGTCAACACGACGCGTGCCATGGCCGATGAGATCGCCGGCGTCAGCCGCGCCGGCATTTCGGTTGCCGTGGTCGTCGGAGGCGGCAATATTTGGCGCGGCAAGATCCACGAAGAGGCGGGCATGGATCGTGCGACCGCCGACTACATGGGCATGCTCGCGACCGTGATCAACGCGCTCGCGCTTCAGGACGCGCTCGAACGCATGGGCGTTCCCTCTCGCGTCCAAACGGCGATCGCGATGCATCAAATCGCCGAGCCGTACATCCGCCGTCGTGCAATGCGGCACTTGGAGAAGGGCCGCGTGGTCATCTTCGCCGCCGGCACCGGCAACCCGTACTTTACCACCGACACGACGGCGGCGTTGCGCGCGGTCGAGATCGGCGCCGACGCGATTCTCAAAGCGACCAAGGTCGACGGCATCTACAGCGCCGATCCGAAGAAGGATCCGGCCGCGACGCGCTTCGCCCGCCTCGACTATATGGAGGTGCTGCAGCGCGGGTTGGACGTGATGGATTCGACTGCGATGGCGCTGTGCATGGACAACAACCTTCCGATCGTCGTGTTCGACATGGCCGTTCCCGGCAATATTCGTCGCGTGATCTTCGGCGAGCCGATCGGGACGGTGGTCGAACGCGAATCGAATCTGAGCGTGGCAGGACACTAACATGGCCGATTTCTTCAAAGACCTCGAATCCAAGATGGCCAAGTGCCTCGATGCGACGCGTTCCGAGTTCGCGTCGATTCGGACCGGGCGCGCGTCTCCGGCGCTGCTCGACCGTTTGCACGTCGAAGCCTACGGTTCGGCCGTTCCGCTCAAGCAGGTCGCGACGGTCAGCGTCCCCGACTCGCGCACGCTGGTGATCACCGCCTTCGACAAGAACGTGACCGGCGAGATTCGCAAAGCGATCGAGAAGAGCGACCTCGGCATCACCCCCAACGTCGACGGCTCGACCATTCGTCTCAGCATTCCGCCGCTCAACGAAGAGCGCCGCAAAGACCTGGTCAAGGTCGTGAAAAAGAAAGCCGAAGACGGGAAGGTCGCGGTGCGCAACGTGCGGCACAAGGCCCACGACGATTTGAAGACCCAGCTCAAGAATCACGACATCACGGAAGACGACAACAAGCGGATGCAGGAGCAGCTGCAGAAACTCACCGACCGCTTCGTCAAAGAGATCGACTCGCTGGTCGTGACCAAAGAAAAAGACATCATGGAAGTCTAGCGGCTCCTTGATGAACGATTCACTTGATCTCGCACTGATGCCTGAAGTTCAAGCCCGCGCGATCCTCGGCGCGGCGCGCGTGCATCTTTCCGTGCTCGCACCGGTCGGCGGATGGCTCGGCATCGGAGCGTTGCGCGTCCTGCGCGCCACCGAGCGCGACGGGGAGATCGACCTGGTATGCGGATATGAATCCTATGACCGTTGCAATTGACGTCCCGCGTCACGTCGCGATCATCATGGACGGCAACCGCCGCTGGGCGCGCGCGCACGGGTTGCCGGCGCTCGAAGGGCACCGGCGCGGCATCTTGGCGCTGCGCAGCGTCACGCGCGCCGCGAGCGATCTCGGCATCGAGATCGTCACCGTCTACGGATTCTCCACCGAGAACTGGCGCCGCGATTCGCAGGAGATCGCCTTCCTATTCGACCTGTGCGTCTACTTTGCCAAGAGCGAACTGGCGGAGCTGCAGCGCAACAACGTGCGCGTGCGCATCATCGGCGACTGGCAGGCATTACCGAGGCTTTCGCGCGACGCCCTGAACGATCTGCAAACGCAGACCGCCGCCAACACCGGGCTGATCCTCAACCTGGCGGTCAACTACAGCTCGCGTAGCGAACTCGAACGTGCGGTGCGCGCAATCGCGCATGACGTCGCGAACGGCACCTTGGACGCCGCGCGCATCGACGATGAACTGATCTCGTCCTATCTCTACACCGCGGGCGTGCCGGACCCGGATCTGTTGATCCGTCCCGGCGGCGAGCGGCGTCTCTCGAATTTTCTGCTCTATCAGGCAGCCTACACCGAGCTTGTCATGAGTGAGGTCTACTGGCCGGATTTCTCGGGCGAGCATCTCGTGCAGGCGGTGCGCGAGTTCACCCTTCGCCAGCGGCGTTTCGGGGAATAACGCGCGCCGTGCGGCGGATCGTCGTTGGGCTGCTGCTCGCGGTCGTCGGCCTGGCGCTGGTGTGGCGGGTCTGGACGTTCGATGCGCTCGTACTCGTATTGGGCGTGCTGTGCCTCTACGAACTGAACGCGCTCTGCGAGATCAAAGGCCAGCCGCTCGAATATCCGGTCGCGATCGCGGGCGTCGTCACCTATATCGTGCTCGCGATGTTCGACCTGCTGCACAAGTGGGAGGGCGCGCTTCTCGCCGCCATCATCTTCGCCAGCTTCTCGCTCGGCATGTACGGCGAAGAGAAAGGGTACTTCGCGCGGACGGCTTACACCGTGCTCGCCGTGCTCTACATCGGCAAGCTGATGACGTACTTCGTCTTTCTGCGCTCGATCCCACAGTTGGGTATCTGGTGGACCTACGACGTGATCGTGTTGATCGCGCTCACCGACATCAGCGCGATGTCGGTCGGTTCGCTGATCGGACGCCATCAACTGACCAGAATTTCGCCGAAGAAAACCGTCGAAGGCTCGCTCGGCGCGCTGGCGATCGTCTCGGCCATCTCGACCGCTGCCGCGGTCTGGATTCCGCCATTGCAGCTGCTGTGGTGGCAAGGTCTGGCCCTGGGCGCGGCGACCTGCATTGCGGCCCAGGCCGGCGATCTGGCCGAATCGGCGCTCAAGCGCGATGCGGGCGTAAAAGATACCGGAGCGATCATTCAAGGCCACGGCGGCGTGCTCGATCGTTTTGATTCGTATCTCTTCGGCGGCATGGCGTACTTTGGTATGCTGCATCTTCTCGGCATATTGACGGTGCCGCAATGAGCGCTTACGGAACGAACGCCAACAGAACGAAACGCGTCGCGATTCTCGGTTCGACCGGATCGATCGGCACCCAGGCGCTCGACGTCATCGCGGCGCATCCGGATCGCTTCACCGTCGCCGGTTTGGCGGCGGGCCGAAATCTGCGGTTGCTGCACGAACAGTGCGCCCGCTTTACGCCCGAGATCGCGACCAGCGCCGCGGACGGTCCGCAAGGGCTGCTTCGCGTCGCGGTCGAGAGCCGTCCCGACCTGGTGCTCGCCGCTACCGACGGGGCGGTCGCGTTCGACGCGGTGCTGGCAGCGATCGAGCGCGGAACCGACATCGCGGTGGCCAACAAGGAACTGATCGTTGCGGCGGGTGAGGTCATGCTGGCCGCCGCCGCGCGCAGCGGCAGCCGGCTCTTACCGGTCGATTCCGAGCACAGCGCGCTCTTCCAGTGCCTGGTCGGGGAAGACCGGGCCGCCGTAGCCGCCCTCATTCTCACCGCCTCGGGCGGACCGTTCCGGCGTGCATCGGCGGCAGAGATGGCCGAGGCGACCCTCGAGCAGGCGCTTCGCCATCCGACCTGGCGCATGGGCACGAAGAACACGATCGACTCCGCCACGCTGATGAACAAAGGCCTCGAGGTCATCGAGGCCGCGCGTCTCTTCGAGCAGCCCGGCGAGCGCGTGCTGGTCGCGATCCATCCGCAATCGATCGCCCATGCGTTCGTCTGGTTCCGGGACGGCAGCGTCAAGGGACAGCTCTGCGCCCCCGACATGCGCTTGCCCATCGGGTACGCGCTGTCATATCCCGATCGGCTCCCGACGTTTCGACAAGCTCAGCGTGACACAAGGGAGCTCTGTCACCCTGAGCCTGTCGAAGGGTCACTGGACCCCCTCCGGATTCTCGGAGCTCAACCCGGCGCGGCCGAGCTGCGTTATGAGTTCGAGCGTCCCGATCTCGAGCGGTTTCCGTGCCTGGGCCTGGCCTATGAAGCGCTGGCTCGCGGCGGGACCGCCCCGGCGGTGCTTTCGGCCGCCAACGAAGTCGCGGTGCGGTCCTTTGTCGAAGGGAAAGTACGGTTCGGTGAGATCGCGCGAATCATCGAGCGTACGCTCCAACGGGTAGCTCATCGGGATGCGACCCTCACCCACATTCGAGAAGCGGATTCGGACGCGCGACTTCTGGCCGCGGAGTACGTAGAGGACATTAAGTGCACTTAGCCGTCGTCAACCTCGAATCGATCGACAAGATCGTCACCTTCCTGGTGATGCTTTCGGTATTGATCGTGTTGCACGAACTGGGCCACTACATCGTCGCGCGCCGCAACGGCGTGAAGGTGAACGAGTTCGCGGTCGGCTTCGGTCCTAAGCTGTTCAGCTGGGTTAGCCCCCGCACCGGTACCCAATACTCGCTGCGCTTGCTGCCGATCGGCGGCTACTGCGCGATGGAAGGCGAGGACAACAAGACGACCGAGGCCGAGCAGCAGCGCGAGTTTCGCGAATCCCCGGCGCGCTCGCCTCGCAACTTTCAATCGAAGAATCCGTGGCAGCGTCTGATCATCGTCCTGGCCGGCCCGATCGCCAACTTCATACTTGCGTACATCATCCTGCTCATCGGCGCGCTGGCCTTCGGCGTGCCCAGCGACCGCATCGATCGCGCAATCGTTACCATGGTGGAGCCCGGCTATCCGGCGGCAGCGCACGGCATGCGTCCGGGCGATCGCATCGTGGGCGTGCGCGTTAACGGCAGGGACGTGACCAACGCCAACGCGTTGGTCGATACGATCCACGGATCGCTCGGGAAGAGCATCGATGTCACCTACGAGCGCAACGGCGTGAGCAAGACGATTCACGTCAAGCCGCAACCCTGCCCGCAGAGCGCCAAGTTGGGATGCATCGGGTTTTCACCCGAGCCGGCCTACGAGCGCGTCGCGCTCGGGAAGACGCTGCAGTACGTCGGATCCGAATATGTGAACGTTGCCGACCAGACGTTCGAATCGCTCGGTCTGCTGGTGACGCATTTCACGAAATACGCGAGCCAGGTCTCTGGTCCGGTCGGCATGGGGCAAGTTGCGGGGATCGTGCAAGAGTTCGGGTGGGGCCCGTATCTGGCGCTGGCGGCCACGATCTCGTTCGCACTCGGCCTATTCAACCTGCTGCCGATCCCGGCGCTCGACGGCGGCCGCGCGGCGTTCATCATTGCGGAACTCGTGCGCGGCAAACCCGTCGACCCCGATAAAGAAGCGTTAGTGCATCTTGCGGGTCTCGCAGCGCTGATGGCGCTCATGATCCTGGTCGCCTTCCACGACATCGCTCGCATCGTTTCCGGACAAGGGGTCCTGTAGCAATCGTGATTCGCTTGCGGCGTAAATCCAACCCGATTTTCTTACAGAACAAGACCGGCAAGTCCGACGCCAAGAGCGTGTGGATCGGCGGCGATCATCCGGTCGCGGTGCAGTCGATGACCACCACCGACACGGCCGATGCGGACGCGACGCTGGAACAAGTCTACGGGCTCGCGATGGAAGGCTGCGAGATCGTGCGCGTAACGGTGAAGGATCCGCCCGATGCCGCCGGTCTGCCCGCGATCGTCTACCGTTCGCCGGTTCCGATCGTCGCCGACATCCATTTCGATCACAAGATGGCGCTCGCCGCGATTGAGGCCGGGGTCGCCAAACTGCGGTTGAATCCCGGCAACATTCGCGATCCGAAGAAGGTTGCCGAAGTCGTCACCGCCGCCAAAGCACGCGGCATTCCGGTGCGCGTCGGTGTGAACATGGGTTCGCTCGCGCCCGATCTCGAGAAGACGCTCGGCCACACGGCGGAAGCGATGGTCGAATCGGCATTGCGCCACGTGCTGATTCTCGAGGAACACGGTCATACCGAGATCGCGATCTCGCTCAAGGCGCACGACGTAAACACGACGGTCGATGCATACCGCTTGATGGACCGGCGTCTGCGCGAGCGCGGGACGCCGTATCCGCTGCATCTCGGTATCACCGAGGCAGGACTGCTGCGCGACGGCACGATCAAGTCGTCGATCGGCCTAGGGATTCTGCTATACGAAGGAATCGGGGATACGATTCGCGTGTCGCTGGCAGCCGACCCGATCGAAGAAGTGCCGGTCTGCTGGTCGATCCTCAAGTCGCTCGGCCTGCGCGAGAAGGGGTTCGAGATCACCGCGTGTCCGTCGTGCGGGCGCGCGGAGATTTCGGTGCTCGAACTCGGCCGCGCGGTCGAAGCGATCGCCAAGGAGTATAGCGCGCCGGTCAAAGTCGCGGTGATGGGCTGCGTCGTCAACGGTCCGGGGGAGTCGAAGATGGCCGACGTCGGCGTCGCCGGCGGCAAAGGCAAGGGTGCGATCTACCGCGCCGGCGAGCTGGTCGGCACCTATCCCGAGGATGAGTTGCTCGGTATGCTGCGGTTGGAAATCGAGAAGGTGATCGCCGAGAAGTATCCGTCGTACGCGAGCGAGATCACGAGCGTGTCATGACCTACCGCCGGCCCACGGTTCAGACGCTGGTTCTGACCGCGGTCTTCGCGGCGCTCGGTTCGACGCTGCTCGCATTCTCTCGTCCGGCCGACATGGTCGTCGACGGCCAGACCGTCGAGAGCGACGTTCCCCCGGTTACGACCGGGAATCGGGTCTACGTTCCGGTTCGCTCGTTGGCCGACGCGCTCGGGGCCCAGACGTCGGTCGACGGAACGAACATCTACGTCGTGCGCGGGAGCCAGTCGCTGCGGCTGCGCGTCGGGGATGTTCATGCCACGATCAACGGCATGCCCTTCACGCTCAAGCACGCGCCCTTCCGCGTGCGCGGGCGGGTCATGATCGGGCTGCGCGCGATGGCGCGTGTGCTGGGCGTGCAGGCATCCTACGATCCGCGCACCGCGCGCATCCAGGTAATGACGCCGGGCATCGGCGAGGCCGCTCCGGGACCACCGGCCCAGACGCAATAGACGGTTCGGCCGGGGGCGCTACGAGGCGATCGCGCGCAGCCGGCTGAGTTCGGCTTGGAGGCTGGTCTTCTCTTCGATTTCGTCGGCCAGAGCTTC
The DNA here is from genome assembly GCA_035502855.1 of Candidatus Baltobacteraceae bacterium. Classification (NCBI taxonomy): domain Bacteria; kingdom Bacillati; phylum Vulcanimicrobiota; class Vulcanimicrobiia; order Vulcanimicrobiales; family Vulcanimicrobiaceae; species Vulcanimicrobiaceae bacterium. The sequence goes on along the minus strand of DATJTX010000024.1, from coordinate 125,618 downwards.
GGCGGTGGCTTTGGTCGTTACGTCCAGCACATGGTCGAAGCTTTTGAAGATCGATCGAATCGTGAGCGCGATGCCGATGAGGACCGCGCACTCGATCAACGCCGCCGAAGCGATGAAGATCGATGCGCGGTTCACCACGAGGATCGCTGCCGGGATGTTGAGACAGACGATCAACGAGTAGAGGAACGCAGTGCGGGCACGCATGCGCGTGTGAACGATCATGGTCCTCCCCTCGCGCGGCGCTATGCGGTGTGTCTGAGACGGCTGATTTCAGCTTGCAGGCTCGCCTTTTCGGCGAGTTCGCCCGCGATCGCTTCGGCCGTGAAGTTCATCAGGTCGTCGACGCGGTTGAGAAACATCTGCATTGCGTAGGTGATCCAGACGAGCATCGAGCATTCGGCCAGAACGTAGACGCCTTGCAACGCGGCCAGGCCCAGGCTCACTTGCGCAAGACCGATGGCCAGGAGCGAGGCGATCGCGATCGGACGCCAGTCGACGTAGGCCGCCAGCATCGCCAGAGCGACGAAGTAATAGCCGTGATAGTCGATGGCGCCGCCGCGTCCGGCGTAGACGAAGAAGATCGGGCCGAGGGTCAGCGCGACCGCCATGATCGATCGCAGCAGGATTCCGTCCTTCATCGTCAGCGCGCAAACGGTTGCGAACGTCGCCACTTCGGCGAGCAGCATCACCGGACCGAGCCAGCCGTTGTGCGCGGCGAGCGCGATTGCCGCGACGGCGGGGACGTGTAGCCACGCAAAGAGCGCATACACCTGCGTCGCGCGGGCACGAAGGTTGGCGGGGGAAATCGAGCGTTCAGCCCGTGCAAAACGAGTGGCCATGATAGATAGCACCTCTTGTATATCTTCCAACAACCACACCCAATAGCGATGATCGGCTGCTCGAGGGGCCGAGCGGCGTCGATAATCGCCGCGTTACGGAAGGTTTACAGCCGGTTTGCCGACGCTAAACAAACTGCTCCGCGATGCCGTCGGGCTCCACGACCGGCTCGATCTCCTCGGGTTTGGACGTGCGGAAGCCGTAGCTGAAGAAAAAGACCAGTCCGACCAGGAGCGCGATCGCAAACCAGGTCCAGGTCGTGCGCGAGAGGCCGAAGACCGCGAGAAAGAGGGAGAAGGCGATGCCGAGGATCGGAAAGAGTGGGACAAACGGCACGCGGAAGCTTCGCGGAAGATCGGGTTTGCGCTTGCGCAGGTACAGCACGCCGGCGCAGACGACGGTGAAGGCGATCAACGTTCCGATGTTCACCAGGTTGAGCAATTCGTCGAGCGGCACGATCAGCGTCAGGAGCGCGACCGCGATCCCGGTTACCATCGTCGTGCGCACCGGCGTTTTGAAGCGCGGGTTGATCACCGCGACCACCGGCGGCAGCATCTTGTCGCGTGCCATCACGTAAAAGATCCGCGTCTGGCCGAGCAATGAGCTGAGCGCGACGCTGGTCGTCCCGGCGAGCACGCCGATGGTGATGACCCAGGAAAGCCACGGCTGATGCAGCGGCGCGACCGCGTAAACGAGCGGGTTTTTGACCGGGACGTGATTCCACGGCACCGCTCCGATCAAGACGATCGCGGTGGCGCAGTAAAGCACCGTTCCGATCGCGAGCGCACCGATGACGCCGACCGGAACGTCGAATTGCGGGTTCTTGCACTCCTCCGCGGTCGTGGTAGCGGTGTCGAAGCCGATGTAACTGAAAAACACGAACGCCCCGACCGCGACGATGCCGTAGGGCTGCGCGGTCGAGTTGAAGTCGGCCATGCCGCCGAACGGCCGCAGCGCGCCCCAACCGTAGGGTGCGAACTGCGCGAAGTGCGCGGCGTGAAAAAGCTGGATTCCGGCCAATACGAAGACGATCAGTGCGCCGATCTTCAAGACGACGAAGATGTTGTTGGTCGTAGCCGATTCGCGGATGCCGATCGAGAGCAGCACCGAGAGCGCGAGCACGAAGAGCGCGCCCAGCAGATCGCACTGCGAGTGCAGCAGATCCCAGCTGCCCGGCAGCCACCATGGACCATGGATCACCAAATTCGATTGCTGCGCCCAAACCGGTAGGGCGAAGCCGATCGTTTTGAGCACGTCCTGCATCGCGGCCGAGAATTGCTGCGCTACCGGTGCGGCGCTGATCCCGTACTCGAAGATCAGCGCGAAGCCGATGATCCAGGCGAAGAGTTTTCCCAGCGTCGCGTACGCGTAGGTGTATGCGCTGCCCGCAACCGGCACCATCGCGCCGAGCTCCGCGTAGCACAGCGCGGCGAAGAACGAGGTGAGTCCCGCCAGTAGATACGAAACGATCACCGCGGGTCCGGCGCCGACCACGCCGGTTCCGATCGTCGTAAAGATGCCGCCGCCGATCATCGTTCCGAGGCCAATTGCGACCAGGTCTTTGGCGGTGAGTGCGCGTTTGAGAATTTTCTGCTGCGCGAGCGCGCGAAGTTTGTCGACGTTGGTCGTCGCAAAGAGCTGGGACGCAAAGGACATTTCGCGCTGGTTCGCAAGGAGGGCGCATGCGTCCCCCCGGTGCCTACTGCCGTCTCTCACATCGCGAAATCTATCGCAATCCCTGGGTCGCGGTCGAAGTGCACGAAATTATCCACCCCACCGGCGCCGCCGGCGAGCACGTGCTGGTTGTGACCGGGCGGGCCGCGGGCGTGCTGGTCGTCGATGGCGATGCGTTCGTGCTGGCGCGCCAAGCGCGCTTCGCTGCCGATGCCGAGAAGCTCGAGATCGTCAAAGGAGGCGCCGGCGAAGGCGAATCGCCGCTCGCTTGCGCGCAACGCGAACTGCGCGAGGAACTCGGGTTCGAGGCGCAATCGTGGCGGCCGCTCGGATCCGTTTACGAGATTCCTTCGATCGTGCAGGATCCGGTTGCGCTGTTCGTCGCCCGCGGTCTGCGCGTCGTGCCGAGCGCTCCCGAGCATGTCGAACGCATCGATGCCGTGCGCATGTCGATCGACGACGCCTTTCGCGCGAGCGTTGACGGCCGTATCGACGACGCGGTCACGCTCGCCGCGCTGCTGCGTTTTCGACTAAGGAAGCTCTAACGCAGGAATTGTAGGCTGAAGTAGACTTGCCGGTACGGCAAGCCGAACCACTCCGTCGCCGATTTTCCGATATACGGGGCGTAGTCCGCGACGCTCGCGTAGCTGTTGAGCGGCGCCGGCACCCCTTCTCCGATCAAACCGGCGATATTAGCGTATTGATTGAACACGTTCGAGATCGCAATCGTGAAGGTTGCGTTACGCGAGATAGGCGTGGTCAGCCGTAGGTCGCTGTAATCGTACGCCGGCAAGTCTTTGGTATTGTTGATCGATACGGTGTAGATCGTGTACCGAGCGTCGACCACGCCGAACGTGTTGTCGACCGCGACGTTTGCCGTGTGCAGCGGCACGCCCTTGATCTGACTGCCGACGATCGAGGTCAGGTTTGCTTCGAGATACTGCGGCGGCGCGTTCTCGAGGACGCTCGAGGTCAGCGCCCAATCATAGTCGATGTACAACCGGAGGCTGATCCGCTGACGGCCGGAAAGGTCGGCCCCGCGAGCTTGCAGCGTGCCGATATTCACCGTGCCCGTAACGCCGAGCGTGTAGTTATTCGCACCGCACACGCCGGTGAGCGCCTGGTTTGCGGCCGCAAGGTACGACGGATTGATGCCTGCCGCACCCGCTTGCGAAAGCGGTACCAGCGATGAGTAGAGCTTGTCGTAGACGTCGACGTTGTAGAGCTGAAGCTGCGTGATCGAGTCCCCGAACCACGTGTGTCCCCAAGCGGCCTCTTCGTCGACGCCGCGCTCGGGTTTGAGGTCGGCCGACGGCACCGATCCAATCGAGTTGAGCGCACCGCAGGTGTACGTCGCACCTCCGCCGGTGCCATTCGTGATTCCATCAGCGAGTTGACCCGGTTGGAACGGGAGATCGAGTTCATCCGAGGTCGGTTCGGTCGTCGTCGCTCCGAATGCGGCGCGAACCACGTCACGCGGCGAGGTACGATAGAGCAGCGAGAGCCGCGGATCGAGGTACGACGAATCGGTTTCACTCGCGTGCCGCGCCCAGACGTTGAAGAAGGCGGTGAGCGGCGAATGCTGCGCTTGCCACACCTCACGAATGAAGAACGCTCCCTCGTTAGAGTACGGTGCGGTATACGTGTTCTTTTTTGGGCTGAGCGCATAGAGGTCGCTGTAGACGTATGCGTTGTTGAAATAGTTGTAGCCGAAGGCGAAGTCGTCGTCGGCTCCGGCGAAGTCGTCGCCCAGCAACGATCCGCTCGTCCGAACGCGATAATCGCGCAGATATTGATTCACGGGCGTCGGGAGGTTGAGACGGTAGGTGGTGTCGTCGTAGAGCGTCGTGAACCCGTTGAACGAAACGGTCCCCTCACCGAAGCGATGCGAAACCGTCGCATCTTGGTAGCCGAAGTTGAACGCTTGCCACGCCGGGCCCGCACCTTGCCACCCGGTCGTCTGGGACGCGCACTGCGCCGGATCGGCGCTGCCGGACGCAACGCAGGTCGCGTACGCGCTCGGGTAGGGAAGGTAGTCGCCGTCGCCGTTGCCGGTCTTGTTCTCCCAGTACGAACTGTTGACGCCGGTCAGGACGATGTTCGTCTTGGAATCCGGCGCGTACGTCAGCTTGATCAGGTTCGCGCGCGAGGTCACCGACGAGTCGTCGATGTAGCTCGCCTGAGCGCCGACCTGATAGAAGTAGGCGTTGCGGAGCGGGCCGTCAAGGCCGGAGACACCGTAGGCGAGCGCATAGCCAAGCTTGCCGGTCGAACCGGTGGCGATAACGTTCGTACTCTGACGCTCGAAGGTTCCATAGCCCTGCATCACGCTCACCTCTTGTGTGGGCGTGGGATCGAGCGTTTGAAAGTTGACGACCCCGCCGATCGCGTTGATGCCGAGAAGATCGCTTCCGCCCGACCCATAGAGCACTTGCACGTCGCGAAACGGGAAGAGCGGCGAGAGCTGATAATTGTAGCCGCCTTTGATGCCGTAGCCGATCGGATCGCCGTCGAGCGCGGCGACGGTCTCGGCGGTCCCGATGCCGCGAACGTTCAAGTTTATGTCGTCGCCGAGTGCGGCGGTGTCGCCGGTGATGCCGTTGTTCACACCGGGCAGCTGACGAAGCGCATCGCCGGCGCGCTGAACGCCGCCGGCTTGTAATGCCTCCGAATCCAGGCTCTGCGTAAACGCGCTCGACTGCTGCAGGCTGTTGCCGGCCGTTGTCGAGGTCACCGTAATCACGTGCAGCCCTCCGGTCGCACGCTGCAGAGCGAGCGTCGTTCGCACCGTGCTGCGTGTGTCCACCCAGACCGGGAGGGAGAGCGCCGGTTGATATCCTTGATGCTCGACTTCGAGCCGATACGTGCCCGGCCCGACGGTCTTGAACGCAAATGCGCCGCGCGCGTCGGTTACCGTGTGCGTCGAGGTGCCGACGATGCGGACCAGGGCACCGGAGAGGGCGACACCGGAGGCGGCATCGACCACCAGACCCACGACGCGTGCAGCGGACTGCGCGTGAGCGGGCAGCGCGCATGCCAAGAATGCGCAGATAAGCGCTCCGCACAGGGTGCGAGCGAGACTCAGGCGCACGAGGATTCCTTTGCGATTATGGCTGCGATGCCGGAGGAACGGAGGTTGCGTTCCAAAGATACTCCGGTTCGTTTAAGCCCGCATTAATCCAACGCGACCACACGAAGAGCGCGTCCGAAAGGCGATTCACATACCGCTGCGTTTCGGACGAGATACCATCGTCGTGCTCGCGCAGCGTCAGCAGCAAACGCTCGGCCCGGCGGCAGATCGTGCGCGCCAGGTGCAGGTACGCGCCGGGCAGCGAGCCGCCGGGATGAATGAAGTTGTTGAGCGGCTGCAGATCGTGCTGCGCTTCGTCGATCGCTCGTTCCAGCGCGGCCGCATCCTGCTGCGTGATCAGCGGCATGCCCTCCCAGCGATCCTTGGGCAGTGTGGCGAGATCGCTCCCCAAATTGAAGAGCGCGTCCTGCGTCCAGGCGAGCCACGCGTCCAATCGCGCTGCGCGCGGATGCGATGCAAGCAGGGGACGCAGCGCGGCTCGTGCGATCCCGATCGCGCTCGAGCATTCGTCGACCGTTCCGTAGGTCTCGATGCGCAGCGCGTTTTTCTTCACGCGCTGTCCCCCGACCAGGCCCGTCGTGCCGTCGTCGCCGGTTCGCGTGTAGATGCGGGTCAGCTTGGGCATGCGGGTCTCTTCGCGCCTGCGGTGAAGGCCGCCCACCGATGCCGCGCGAAACGGCTGCGGTCATGTCCGAAGCCGCAATGCGCCAGCCGGTGGTGAAGGAGATCCCTCCGAAAGCCGCCGACCTGTCCGCGTGGTACACGGCCGTCTGTCTGAAGGCCGAGCTCACCTCGTATTCGCCGGTGCGCGGTTGCGTGGTCCTGCGTCCGTACGGATTCGGCTTGTGGGAGAACCTGCAAAAACATCTCGATGCCGCGTTCAAAGCGACCGGGCATGAGAACGCGTATTTTCCGCTGCTGATTCCCGAGAGCTTGCTGCTCAAAGAGGCCGAACACGTCGAAGGGTTTGCGCCCGAGGTCGCGTGGGTGACGCACGGCGGTCAGGAAGAGCTCACCGAGCGTTTGGCGATTCGCCCGACCTCGGAAGTGATCATCGGCGTCATGTACGCACAGTGGATCGAGTCCTACCGCGACCTGCCGATCTTGATCAATCAGTGGTGCAACGTGCTGCGTTGGGAGAAGGCGACGCGCCCGTTCCTGCGGACGATGGAATTTCTCTGGCAAGAGGGTCACACCGCGCACGCGACGGCACAAGAAGCGCGCGAAGAGACGCTGCGCATGCTCGCGGTGTACCGCGAATTCGCCGAAGACGTGGCCGCGGTGCCGGTGTATGCGGGCGTCAAAAGCGCGAACGAGCGTTTTCCCGGCGCGGTCGAGACGTTTTCGATCGAAGCGCTGATGCCCGACGGCAAAGCGCTGCAGTCCGGAACCTCGCACGATCTGGGGCAGAATTTCGCCAAGGCATATGACATCGAATTCGTCGACGCGGACCAGCAGATCAAGCACGTCTTTACGACATCCTGGGGGATGTCGTGGCGGATGCTCGGCGCGATGATCATGGTGCACGGTGACGACCGCGGCCTGCGTATCCCGCCCAAGATGGCGCCGCTCGAAGCGGTCTTCGTGCCGATCGTTCGTGGTGGCGACGAGCGAGCGATCGCGGCATGTCACGACGCGTCCCGAACGCTTCGCGAGGCCGGGTTTCGCGTGCGCGTCGACGACCGCGATCAGCAGCCCGGCTGGAAATACGCGGAATGGGACGTGCGGGGCGTGCCGGTGCGCATCGAGATCGGTCCACGCGACGTCGACGCCCGCAGCGCGGTGCTGGTGCGTCGCGACCGCGCCAAGGGCGACCCGGAGCAAAAGCAGACGGTCCCGCTCGATCGGCTCGCGCAGCAGGTTCGCGCGCTGCTCGATGCGATTCAAGAATCGCTCTTCGCGCAGGCCAAGGACTTCTTGGCCGGTCACACCTTCCGGGTGACGGATCGCGAGGAGTTCTACGAGAAGTGCCGTTCGCGCGCGGGGATGGTCGACATCGCCTGGTGTGCGCGACCGCAGTGCGAGCAATACGTCAAGGAACAGACGGGTGCGACCACGCGCAACACATATCCACTGGATGCGCCGGGGAAATGCGTCGCGTGCGGCGAGCCGGCTGTCGTGAGGGCCTACTTTGCGCAAAGTTACTAGACTTTATCTGCCAAAGCGGAAGCTTTGTCATCTAAAGTCGCATGGCTCGCTCTGCTCGCTCATGCTCGCTCTAGCGTTGATTGCCGCCACTCCATCCGTGGCGGATTTGGATGCGCACGCGCGGGCCGGCGGCAACCGGCTCGCCGTCGCGACCATGGTGGGCGAACGTCTCTTCACCACCACCTGGCCCGCGCAGGTGCTGCAGGTCGAAGCCAACGCGATGGGCGCGCACCTGATCTTGGGACTGCGCGTCTCGGGCGTCAAATTTCACCGCATGGTCTCGCGCGACGGCTTCGACCGGGAGATCGCAGATCTGGTGGCGCGTTCCTTCGCCGCGGCGCCGCGCGCCGAGGAGGTCGACGTGTGGGTGACCGTTCCGCTCTCGGTCGGCAAGGGGCTGATCGTCAGCGGCGACCTCGCCATGCCGACCACGCGAACCGTGTTCGCGGTCAGCGTTCGGCGCAGCGAGAAGCCGGCTGCGCTCGCGGCTCGTCTGCGCACCGGAACGAACCTTTTCCTCGATTCGGAATGGGCGCGCGACGCTTTCACGAAGAGTTGAGCGGTGTATAGAAAGACCACGCTAGCGAACGGCCTTCGCGTGCTCACGGAAAGCATGCCCGCCGTGCGCTCGGCGAGCATCGGGATCTGGGCCGACGTCGGTTCGTCGCTGGAGCGGCACGAACAGCGCGGGATCTCGCATTTGGTCGAGCACATGCTCTTCAAAGGCACGCAGCGCCGCAGCGCGCGCGAGATCGCCGAAACGATGGACGGCGTCGGCGGCAACTTGAACGCCTTCACCGACAAAGAGACGACCTGCTATTACGCCAAGGTCATCGACCGGCACGTGCCTCTCGCGCTGGACGTGCTCTCCGATATGTTTCTCCACTCGCGCTTCGACGCCGAAGAGCTGGCCAAGGAACAGAAGGTCGTCCTCGAAGAGATCAAGATGTACGAGGATTCGCCCGACGAGCTGATCCACGATCTCTTCTTACAGACGATGTGGAGCGGGTCGAACCTGGGCGAACCCACGATCGGCTTCGTCGATACCGTTACCGCGGCGACGCCTGCCGATCTGCGCGCGCACATGGCTCACCACTACGCGCCCAATTCGGTCGTCGTGGCGGCGGCGGGGAACGTGGAGCACGAGCCGTTCGTCGAATTGGTGGCCGAATGTTTCGCCAACTTCAAGGGCGCGAGCGATCGCTTCGAGCCGGATTCCCCCTCGCCGACGCCCTCGGCGCTGGTTCGTCAGAAAGACAGCGAACAAGCCTACGTGGTACTGGGCTCGCGCGGCCTCTCGGTGCGCGACGACCGGCGCTATGCGCTCTCGGTTCTCGACACGGTCTTGGGCGGCGGCATGTCGAGCCGGCTCTTCCAAGAGATCCGCGAGAAGCGCGGCTTGGTCTACACGGTCTATTCGTTTCAAGCGGCATATCGCGCGGCGGGGCTCTTCGGCGTCTACGCGGGTACCTCGGCCGAGAACGTGCAGCCGTGTATCGACGTGGTCGCGGAACAACTCGCGGCGCTGCGCGAGATCGAGATCGGCGACGCCGAGCTGCATCTTGCCAAGGAACACATCAAGGGAAACCTGACGCTCTCGCTCGAGTCGACGTCGAGCCGCATGATTCGCCTTGGACGCAACGAGTTCGCGCTCGGCCGGCAGATAACGCCCGAGGAGATGGAAGAGTGCGTCGATTTGGTGAGCGCGCCGGAGATCAGGCAGCTGGCGCAAGAGCTGTTTTCCGAAGATCAGCTCGGTTTGTGCATCCTCGGACCCGTGGACGAAGCTTCAATAGAATGGAACCGTGACGCCGCATAGCGTCGCACACGAGCTTCTCACCCCGACTCTCTTCTCGGGACGCTTGATCGGCGCAATGCTGATCACGTTCATCGTGCAGGGCATCACGATCGGAGCCTACTCCGCGCGCCTCGCGGGCGTGCAGACAAAACGGATCGCGACTTCGATCTCGCTGTTCAATCTGTTCGTGACGGTCGGCCGGCTCGCGACGCTGTTCTCGATTTTTTTTGTCGCTCCCTTGGCGGATATGGCAAGCGACGCAGTGGTAGCGGACCGCCACGATCCCGTGCTCGCCGCCGCGTGGCAGCATAATTACGATTTGCAGCTGCGCCTGATCATTTTGGCGGGTACGGCCGGCATGGTGATCTTCGCATTGCTGCTGCCGATGTTCGTCTATCTTTTCCGCCGCGGCGTGCACTCGTTCGAGTTGCGCGGTTCGGTACCGCACGCGCTCGCGCAGTTGCTCAAGCCGAAGAACATCCGGGACGTCGTGCGCGCCGAGCACTTGCCGACGTGGGAAGAATTACGGCAGTTCGACTGGCATACGATTCCCCGCCGCCTCCTGATATTCAACGTCGTCGTGACCGGTATCTACGCGATCGGGGTCCCGGCCGCGTTTCTCGCCGCCGTGCTCGATCCCGCAGTCCGCGTGACGGCGTCGAGCCTCTCCGGCATCATCAACGGGATCGGCACGATCTCATTCACGCTTTTCGTCGATCCGACGTCCTCGATGATCACCGATCAGGCGATCCATGGGAAGCGCACGGTCGAGGAGGTTCGGTCAATGGTGTTTTATCTCTCCGTCACGGCGATTGCGGGGACGCTGCTTTCGCAGATCGTCTTTTATCCCGCCGCCGTCATCATCGAATACGTAGCAAGGTTTGCTCTTCATGTGCATTTCTAAATACGCCGCGCTGGGTGCGCTCGTGCTCTTTCTCGGCGGCTGCGCCGGTCCGATCGAGCATTGGATCGTCGATACGCGCGTGCATCAGGGCGAAACCGCGCTTGCGCGCGGCAACGTCAGGGACGCGGTGCTGGCGTACAGCCTGGCGTTACGCGTCGATCCGAACGATCCGCGTGCCCGCGCCGGGTTTGTCGAAACCTCGGCCGCGCTCGCGCAGGACGATTATTCCAAAGGCGATTTCGACGACGCCCTTGCGGCGATTGCCAGCGGGCTGAAATACGATCCTTCGAGCGTGCGTCTGGCGGCGCTGCGCGGCCAGCTCGAGGACGCCAAGCTCAAGCGCGAGATCGTGATCTCGAACTATCCGACCTACAAGGACGCCGGTATTCAGATCCAACACGCGTACCGGCAGCTCGATGCTTCCGACAAGTCGATCCTTGCCGCGCTGAAGCGTTTCTCGTATACCTACGATACCGACGAGCTCACGGCCGCGATCAAAGACAGCTACGATCTCGAGCTTGACGTCGCGCGCCTCACCAACCGTCTGATCACCTATCGTCAGGTCGTCAGCTCCGGCGTACCGGAGACCACCCACAGCACGAGCAACGTCAATGCCGCTTCGCTCCTGCCCCTGCCGTAAGCGGCGATGATCGCCTGGTTCGAGGCCCTTCCGTTGTTCTCGGGAGCTGTTCTCATCGTCGGCGGATTCGTCGCGCTTTCGCTGCTTTTTGCCCGGCTCGTCGGACGTATCGCGCGACCGGACGTCTTGCGCGAGCACAACGATTTGACCGGTTTCATCTTTGCCGTCGTGGGCGTGGTCTATGCGGTGATCCTTGGTTTCATCACCGTCGGCGTCTGGGACCGCTTTCAAGCGGCTGAGGCGCGTACCTACGACGAGGCGAGCAGTCTGATTTCCGTCTATCGCGATGCGAGCGGATTCTCGAACGGTACGCTGCTTCGCCACGATGTGCGCTCGTACGTGATAAATGTGATCGACCGGGGATGGCCGGCCCTCGAGAACGCGCGCGAAGGTACGCTCACCGGCATCAGCGGCGAAATTTTGGCGCGTGACGCACGGCGCACGCCGCTTCGAAACGAACGCGACGCCGTGCTGTACGGGCATATGCTGGGTGAGGTGAGCGAGGCGCTGCTGGATCGCGACGCGCGGCTGTCGGAGGACTCGACCGGCCTCAACGGCGTGATGTGGTTCGTGGTCTTGGCCGGCGGCTTCATCACGGTTGCCTTCACCTCGCTCTTCGGCTTTCGCCAGAGCGCGATGCAGACCGCGATGCTCGGCGCGCTCGCTCTCTTGATCGGAATGGTCATCTTTCTGACCATGAGTCTCGATTTTCCGTTCCGAGGCGCGGTTCGCGTCGAGCCCCACGCCTTCGAGCGCGCGCAGCGCGTCTTCGATCAGGTCGACGCGGCCGATCCGGTACGCCCGATGCACAGGTGACGGGAGTCGAGGAACGCGCGGCCTCTACCGGCAGCTTCCGCCTTGCGGAAGGCGCGCCAGAACGCGTCGGCGCCGGGACGTTCGTGCGCGGGATTCGTGACATAGACAGGCCACTGCGCGTTCGGATCGAGCACCGGGAAGCGCTGCAGCCACGCGCAGAGTTCGAGGTTGCGCCGTAAGCGGTTATCCTCGATCGAGATGAAGTAGCGCGCCCCCTTGCGGATCGCGCTCTCTTCGTCGAACGGCGTCCACAGGTACGGATCCTCCTCCCAACCGTAGCGGTCGATGTAATAGAGAATGTCGGGACCGTAGTGGCCGACGACGACCAGCGAACCGGGTGCCAGCGTATGATCGAGCGTGACCGCATTGCGATACGCCGCCTTGTTGTAGGCGTAGTACGGCGCAATCGCGGCGCGCGCTTGCACCAGCGAGGCGAGCGCGACGAGCGGGACCAGCGCAACGATTGCGTAGCGCGACGCCGGAGCAGCGTCGACCGTTCCAACCCACGCGATGAAGCGCGCGACGAGCGCGCCGATGACCAGTGCGCAGAGCGGCAAGAGCGGCGCCATGTAATAGTCGACGCGTTCGACCGTCACCACGACGTACATGTAGGCAATGCCGCCGATCAGCCACCCCCACAGCAGCGCCCTGCTGCGCGCGTTCGTCCAGACGAGCGCGACGAATCCGGCGATCGAAAGTGCGAACGGAATCGTGCCGAGCATGGTCGCGCGCAGCATCCCGAGCACTTCGCGGAACTGGGTGAGTTTGAGCGTGAAACCGCTGATGCTGCGCAAGGCCGACTCGAGGCCCGGGATGACGTGCAGCCTGGTGATGCCGCTCGCCCAATGCCACTCCGCCTGTTCGCTCACCCGCACGTCGTAGAGCCATAGAATGATCAGCGGAACGACCAGTAAGACCATGACGGCCGTGGGCCGCATCGTGCGTCCGCTGCGCACACGTTCCCAGAGCGTACCGATTACCGGAACGAGCCCGACGACGGCGACCGGCTTGGCCAAATAGGCCAACGTGAGCAGCGCGGTCGCGCGCGCGAGGGAGCGTTGGGAGAAGATCTCGTCTTCCACGATGAGCCGCGTGACGACATAGAGTGCGGCGGTGAGGAAGAACACCATCGCCGTGTCGGGCGTGAAGGTGCGCCCATAGTAGATGCTGCCGGGAAAGATCGCGTAGAAGAACGCCGCCGTTAGCCCCGCGATCGCGCTGGGGGGCCCCAGGTGCAAAGCACCGGGGGAGCGCGCAGCCGAAGGCGGAGCGCCTTTTGAACGTGCCGGGGTCCCCACTTGCTGCCAAGCAAGTGGGGAGAACAGCCAGCGGCCGAAATAACCGACGACCGCGACCGTCCCGGCGGAGAAGAGCAGCGTGATCAGTCGTCCGAAGATCGCGTGCACGCCGAAGACCTTGTACAGCGAGGCCGCCAGAAACGGAACGATCTGCAGCTCCAGCTCGACGTAATTGGGCGGCGGCCCGTCGTAGTTGGTCTGCGGATACATGATGTTGTACCGAAGCAGTGCGAAGTTCCGCGCGATGCTCGCCGTATCGCCCTGCCGCCAGGCCGGATGATCGAGAATCGGATCGTGGATGCCTTTGAGGCGCAGGACCACGGCAAAGAGCACGATGACGAGCAAAAGAAGAGTAAAGCGCCGGTCCAAGTCCCGGGAAATCGATGGCTGCGTATCAACGTTGGTTTGGCGCGCCCTAGGGGAATCTTCGCTTACCGACACGTTGAGCGCGCCATGGTTGGGGGGCCCCAACGAAGTTGGGGGGCGCGGAGCCCGGGGCGGAGCGCCTTTGAACGGAGCCTAGGCCGGAGCACCCTTGAACGTCCAGTATTTGTTGACGAAGAAGTTGACGAAGATGCCGGCGACCGTGCCGACGAACCACGTGCGGTGGCCGTGGCCGAAGAACGGCGCGACCATGGCGGATACGATCAGCCCGAAGATCAGTGCGATCACCGAAACGGTGAGAAACTGCACGCCTTCGCGAACCGCGTGCCCGCTCGAGCGAAATGTCCAGACGCGGTTGAGCCAGTAGTTCGAGACGCCACCGGCGAGAAAGCCGATCGAGTAGAGCACATCGTAGTGCAGGGCGAGCGTATGTTGCGGATCGAGGCGCTGGAGAACGGTGAAGACCACGAGATTGACGATGAATCCCGACGCGCCGACGATCCCGAATTTGACGAACTGACGCACGCCGCGGCGCTCCATCAGGGCAGCGATGCGGCTACGCAACCCAGTACCAATTCGCAAAGAGGACGGTGAAGAGTCCCAGGAGCGGCAGGAAGAACGCGACGATCAGGTTGTTGACCCAGGGCTTCTCGCCGTCGCGAGCGAGGATTGCGTACATCGGAAAGAGCACGAGCGCAAAGCGCGGCATGCTCATCAGGCTCGAGGTCGACATCGGAATCAGGATCGAGAGCGCCATGTAGGCAATGTACGACGGCCGCAACTGTTTCCAGCCGCCGATGAGCACGGCGACCATCAGCGCGGTGAAAGCCAATTCCATGCCCTGGTCGGCGATCGTCTGACCTTGCGTAGCGTGCAAGATGCCGTGAACGGAGTTGATCACGCTCACCCAGGGTGCCGCAAAGTGGCGGTTCCAATGGATCTGCACGTGCGAGAAATAGAGCGGATCGCCCACGAGCACCCACAGGTACGCCATGTATGCGAGCAAACCGAGCGGGATCAGGGCGCCCGCGTAGAGGTCGCTGCGGTGGCGGCGCAGATTTGGTTTGTACTGCATGTACCATTCGATGGCGAACGGAACGACCAACAGTACGCCCTCGACCCGTGTCATCGCCGCGAGGAGCCCGATTGCGCCGGCCAGCCACCAGCGGTGTGCGCGCATATAGTAGAACGATGCGACCGTCAGCATGAAGAAAAGCGATTCGGTGTAGACCGCCGAGAAGAAGAACGCCGACGGGAAAATCGAGACGTAGAAGATCGCGCGCCGCGCGACCGGACGATCGTATTCGTGCTCGAGGAGCTTGTAAAGGTAGAGCAAGCCGAAGAAGAACGATGCGTTCGAAATCAGCAGTCCGGCGATGAGGTGATTGCCCACCAAGAGCCCGAGCAGATGAATCAGCAGCGGAAAGAGCGGGAAGAACGCCATGTCCGTGCCCTGATATCCCTGCGAGGCGATCGCGAGATAGTGGACGGCGTCCCAGCGGCCCCAAACGTTGAGGAGCAGGTTCGTCGATTCTTGCACGTGCTGACCGGCGCGCTGACCGATGATGATGGCGGCGAGCTCCGCGATGACGATGATGGCGGTGCGCGTCACGACGAAATCGAGCAGTACCTCGCGCACCGTCTGGTTGAAGCGCGCGGCGATCAGAACTTTGCCGAGACAAAAGAGCGTCGCGCAGATGGCGAAGGTGCGCGACTCGCCGTGCGTGAGCGCCGGCGCAAGTACGAACGTGAGCCAGAGTAGGACGAACGGCGCCCAGGTGAGCGCGTCGTAGCGCAGGGAGCGCGCGTAGGTGGCCCCGGTTCTGCGAGAAAAGTAGTGGGCGTAGCGCTGCCAGAGCCACAACGTCGCCGCGATACCGAGCGCGAGCGAAACGAGCAGCCCTGCGTCACTGAGCAGTGCGTGATGGCGCGGAACGATCAGCGTGAGCCACGCAAAGAAGCCGAGCGTAAAACCGGCGAGCGCAACGATTGCGCACGGCGCGGGACCGGCGGCAAGTAGATCGACTGTGGCGGGCGTGCGCATGACGGGGCGCGAGCTATGAGCGTGGGCAGACACCGCGCATTTCTTAAAGGAATCGGAGTAGTTCCCTTGTAGAGGCTGAGCGGCATGGTCAACTCGCTCGATTTCATCAAGGTTACCGAGAGTGCGGCGCTTGCTGCGTCCCGCTACATGGGCAGGGGCGAGCGCGATGAAGCCGACGGTGCCGCCGTCGAGAAAATGCGTGAAGCGCTCGGCGAAATGGAGATCTCGGGGCGGATCGTCATCGGCGAAGGTGAGCGAGATGAAGCGCCGATGCTGTACATCGGCGAAGAAGTCGGCCGTGGAGGGTTCGAGGTCGACATCGCGGTCGATCCGGTCGAAGGCACGAATCTGGTCGCCAACGGCTTACCCAATTCGATCGCGGTGATGGCGATCTCCGAGCGCGGAGGTCTGCTGCACGCGCCCGATTCGTATATGAAAAAATTGGCGGTCGGGCCGAAGGCCGCTCCGTACGTGCACATCGACGCACCGGTACTCGACAATCTCGAAGCAGTAGCAAACGCGCTCGAGAAGCCGCTGGCCGACGTCTGCGTCGTCATCCTCGACCGTCCTCGTCATGCCGAGCTGATCAGAGAGGTGCGCGAAGCCGGCGCTCGCATCAAGCTGATCTCCGACGGCGACGTGGACGCATGCATCGCGACCGCGATCGACACCACCGGGATACACGTGGCAATGGGTACCGGCGGCGCGCCCGAAGGCGTGCTGGCCGCAGCCGCGATCAAGTGCTTAGGCGGAAATTTCATGGGCCGCCTCCAGCCGCGCAACCAAGAGGAAGCGGATCGCGCGATCGCCATGGGATTCGGCAACCTCGACCGCGTTTTGATGATCGACGACCTCGTGAAGAGCGACAGCGTCATTTTCTGCGCGACGGGCATCACCGACGGCGACCTGGTACGAGGGGTCCGGTTTTTCGGCAACCACGCGCGTACCCACTCGATTCTCGTCCACGCAAATGGGACGGTGCGGTTCATCGAGTCGATTCATCTGCTCAGGGCGCGCCCGCGTTAGATAGACGATATGCAAACTCACGACTACGATCTCGTCGTCCTCGGAGCCGGCTCGGGCGGTTATGCGGCGGCTCGCGTTGCAAACGAACTCGGCGCGAAGGTCGCACTGGTCGATCACGGTCCGCTCGGCGGCTTGTGCATCCTGCGCGGCTGCATGCCCAGCAAAGCGTTCATCGCTTCGAGCGATGCGCTGCACGACGTGCGCGAATCACCGGCGCTCGGCATTCAGATCGAGGGAACGATTGCGGCCGACATGCAGGCGGTCGCGCTGCGCAAACGCGCGCTCGTCAAGGAGTTCGCCGATCACCGCATCGAGGGTATCAATACGTTTCCGGTCCATCTCGGGCACGCGCAATTCGTCTCGGACGAAGCGGTGATGGTCGGCGAGGACATGCGCCTGCAGGCACGCTCGTTCATCATCGCAACCGGCAGTTCGGTCGCTCCGGTACGGATACCCGGGCTGAGCGAAGCGGGATACATCGACAGCGACGGTGTGCTCGAACTCGAGCGCATTCCGGGGTCGGTCGCTGTCCTGGGTGGCGGTTACACGGCTTGCGAACTCGGGCAATTTCTGGCGCGCATGGGCGCGAAAACCACCGTCCTGATTCGCAGCAACCATCTCCTCACCGACGCGGACGACGACGTCGGCGAGGCGCTCACCGGATATTTTCGCGAGGACGGCATCAACGTCGTTACCTATGCGACCGTGGCACGCGTAGAAAAGCGCGGCCAGCGCAAAGTCGTGCACTACGCGGTCGGTGGCGAGCGGTTGGAACTCGCGGTGGAGGAGATTTTCTTCGCGATGGGGCGCGTGCCGAACGTCGAGGGGCTCGGTCTTGCTGCGGCGGGCGTCGAGTACGATCTCGAGGACGGCATCGGCGTCGACCTCACCTTGCGCACGAACCGCCCGAACATCTTCGCGATCGGCGACGTGATGGACGAGTTCCAGCTCGTGCACGTCGCGATCTACCAAGGCGAGATCGCGGCGCGTAACGCGGTGAGCGGCACGAATGAAGAGGCGGACTACCGCATCTTCGGCGCGCACGCGATCTTCACCGACCCGCAGATCGCGCACGTCGGCATGACCGAGAAAGATCTCAAGCGCGCCGGCATCGAGTATCTTTTCGGACGGTACGATTTTGCCGAGCACGGCAAAGCGATGTGCTTGAACAAAACGCGTGGTTTCGTGAAGATGATGGCTCGCCCCAAGACCGGCGAGATCTTGGGCGCCTCGGTCATCGGTCCGCAGGGGTCCGAGTTGATCCATGAAGTGATCGTGGCAATGAACTATCGTGCGACGGTGGGTGACTTCATGCGCATTCCACATCTTCATCCGACGCTGGCCGAGATTTGGACGTACCCGGCCGAGGAATGTGCGGCGCAGTGCGGCCTGAAGGAGGCGGTCGACCAAATGGTCGAGATGGCTACCAGTGGCGGTGCAGATTAGCGTCGTTCAGGTCAAGCCCGCGAAGGGACGCTACGACGAGAACCTCGCCGAGTGCGCCGAGATCTTCGCGCAGATCTGCGCCGACGGCGGCGCGCCCGATGTGATCGTGTTGCCGGAAGCCGCGCTGACCGGCTATTTTCTCGAAGGCGCGGTCTACGATCTGGCCCGTCCGGCGCAGCGGTTTGCCGACGATCTTGCACGGGCATGGCAGAGCACCGGAAGCGAGCGCGAGGTGGATCTGTGCTGCGGTTTCTACGAGAACGACGACGGAACGTATTACAACAGCGCGATGTACGTCCGCGCCGGTCCGCGGCGCCGCGAGATCCTGCACGTTCATCGCAAGATGTTTTTGCCGACCTACGGCGTGTTCGACGAGGCGCGGTTTCTTTCGCGTGGACGGCGGTTGCAGACGTTCGAGACGAGGTACGGCCGCGTTGCGATGCTGATTTGCGAAGACATGTGGCATGCGATCATGCCGACGATCGCTGCGATCAAGGGAGCGCGCATCCTGCTCGTGCCTTCCGCGGCGCCCGGGCGGGGAATCGAAGGCGCACACGAGTTGACCTCGATCACGCACTGGCGCGAGATCCTGCGCGCCGCCGCCAGCGAGCACGGCGTTTTCGTGATCTACGCCGGTTTGACCGGATTCGAGGGCGGCAAAGGCATGACCGGGTCCTCGTGCGTCATCGACCCGCGCGGCGAGATCATCGTGCAGGGGCCCGAATTCGGCGAGTGCGTGCTCAGTGCGGCGATCGATCTGCGTGACGCCGATCTTGCCCGCGCGTCGTTGCCGCTGCTCGGCGATCTCGAGGCGGTCTTGCCAGACCTCTTGCTCGACGATGAGTTGCCGCTTCCCAAGGGGCGCGCGTGAAAACGCTCACCGTCGTGCGCGCGACGACCGATGCGCTGCAGCTGCCGCCCTCGATCAACCCCGAGGTGGCCGCGCGCTGGCTGGTCGCGTTTCTGCGCGATGAGATGATCGAGCGCCGCGGCATCGGCCGCGCCGTGGTCGGGCTTTCGGGCGGTGTCGACTCCGCGGTCACGGCGTATCTTTGCGCGCGGGCGCTCGGCGCCGAGAACGTGTACGCGATGCGCTTGCCGTACAAAACGTCGAGCCCCGAGAGCTTGGCCGACGCGCAGCTCGTGATCGACGACCTCGGCATCAACGCGCGGACAATCGAGATCACGGCCGCGGTCGACGGCTATCTGCAATTCGAACCTGAAGCGGACGCGCGCCGGCGGGGTAACGTGATGGCACGCACCCGCATGGTCGTGCTCTTCGATCAGTCCGCCAAGCTGGACGCGCTGCCGATCGGTACCGGAAACAAGACGGAACGGCTTCTCGGCTATTTCACCTGGCACGCCGATGACACGCCGCCGGTCAATCCGCTTGGTGACCTGTTCAAAACGCAGGTCTGGGCGTTGGCGCGGTATCTCGGTGTGCCCCAGCGCCTGGTCGACAAGGCGCCGAGTGCGGATCTGGAAGCGGACCAAACCGACGAGGGCGACATCGGTATCACGTATGCACGTGCCGATGCGATCCTTGCGCAGCTCTTGATCGGCTACACCGACGACCAACTGGTGCAGCGCGGCTTCGATCGTCAAGACGTCGTGCTGGTGCGCCGCCGCGTCGATTCGACGCATTGGAAGCGGCACTTGCCGACGACGGCGATGCTGACCAACACGGCGATCAACGAGTTCTACTTGCGCCCGGTCGACTACTGATGGCGTTTTTCCCGGTGAGCCTCAATTTGGTGGGGCGGCGTTGCGTGGTGATCGGTGCCGCGAACGACCGTGAAGCAATCGAAAAGGAGGCGTCGCTGCGCGAATCCGGCGCCGACGTGCGCTGGATCCAGGACCCGTCGGTACTGCGAGACGAGGATGTGACCGACGCGTATTTCGTGATCTCGTGTCCGCTCGACGATGCACTCTCGGCGCGATTGCGGTCGCTGGCAGACGAGCATAAGTTTCTGCTCTGCTGCATCGATCAGCCGAAGTACGGTTTCGTTGCGATGGCGGCGATTGCCAAAGCAGGCCCGGTGCGCATTGCGATCGCCACCAGCGGTCTTGCTCCGCGCGTAGGCAAAATCCTCAAAGCACGGCTGCAGGCTGCGATGGATGCGCGCTTCGCGCGCTTCGTCGAGCGCCTCGGCGAGATGAAGGTGAAGATGCAGCGCGAAAAGCCCGGCCCCGCGCACGCCGACGAGCGCCGCAGCGCGATGATCGAAGCGGCCCGAGGATTCGATGCCGACGTGCGCTTTACGTATCCGCCGTGGTTCGATGCCCCTTAGCGTCGAGCTGATCGCAGTCGGCACCGAGCTGCTGCTCGGCCAGCAGACCGACACGAACTCGGTCTTCATCGCGCAGTCGCTCGCCGCAAACGGCATCGACGTGTACGGCACACACGCGGTCGGCGATAATCGCGCGCGAATCGCGAGTGCGATGCGTGGCGCCCTCGAGCGAGTAACCGGCGTCATCACAACCGGAGGACTCGGGCCGACAATCGATGACGTAACCAAGGAAGCCGTGTGTGACGCACTCGGACTCGACGTAGAATTAAACGAGCCCTCTCTTAAGCAAATGCAAGAATTCTTTGCACAGATCGGGCGGGAGATGCGCGAGAACAATCGCAAACAAGCGTATGTGCCGCGCGGCAGTCTCGTGCTGGAGAACCCGCGCGGCACGGCTCCCGGGTTCGTCGCGTTCGGCGAGGACGGGAAGTTCATCGCGTGTATGCCGGGCGTACCGCGCGAGATGCGCCCGATGCTCACCGACCTCTTAATTCCATTCTTACGCGAACGTTACGCGGTGCGCGAAGCCATCTATACGCGCGTGCTCCACACCGTCAACATCGGCGAATCCGAGATCGACCACCGCATCGACGATCTCTTTCGCGCGAGCGAGAATCCGAAGATCGCCGTCCTCGCTCACGAGGGCTTGTGCGACGTGAAGATCATGGCCAAGACGGATTCGCAAGACCTCGCCGACACGATGATCGCACAACTCGAGACCGAGATCCGAGGCCGCCTCGACGGATTTATCTTCGGCGCCGATGACCTCACGCTGCAAGGCGCGGTGCACGAGCTTCTGCGGGCGCGCGCTGCGACGATCGCGGTCGCGGAGTCGTGTACGGGTGGCCGGATTGCGGCGGCGCTGACCGCGGTGCCGGGTTCGTCGCAGAGTTTCCTCGGTGGGATCGTGGCGTACGACAATGCGGTCAAGGTGGAGCAGCTCGGCGTGAGCGGGCGAACGCTCGAGCGCTACGGCGCGGTGAGTGAAGAGACGGTGGGGGAGATGGCGCGCGGCGTGCGCGAACGTCTCCATACCAACTACGGCCTCTCGACCACAGGCATCGCCGGTCCCGACGGCGGGAGCGACGAGAAGCCGGTTGGTTTGGTATGGTTCGCCATCGACGCAGAGGGGGAAAGCAAGACATATCGTTTTCATTTCCGCGGTGACCGCGACGCAGTACAGCGCCGGGCAACCGTGATGGCGCTCGGTTTGGTTTGGCGTTTTCTAAGCTTGTCACGCTAAGCTCAAGCGCACCCCGGGAGGTTCCCTTGATTCTGCTTGCTCGTTTTGGCGCGTCACTCACGGCAGCGCTGCTGTTGATTCCTCTCGCCGCGTGCGGCGGCGGAGGCGGCGGCAGCAGCGTCGCCGCAATTGCGACAATGGAGCCCACGAGCGCGCCGAGCGGCGGCTCGTCATCCGCTTACACGTGTCCTTCGTCAGATAGCGCTTCGTCGGTTGCGCGTGCAGCGGGATCGGCATCGGTTACGCGACGCATGTATCGTAAGGCGTCGGGAGTGATCGCGAGTCCGGGACTGATCGAAGTGACCTATCGTCCATCCGTGATCGCGAATCCGGCGGTCACGATCGATGCGCGTATCGGTGGGACGAACGTCGGAGAATTCGATTATGCAAAGATCGGATACGCGACCCGATTGGTGCGGGTCACGCCCGCCGACGCGAGCGCGGTCGAATCGACGCTCCGCGCGACGCCGGGCGTGGTCGCGGTCGGCGAATCGCAGCGTCTCTCCGCCTTGAGCGTCAATGGCCCCTATCTCGGCAACGACCCGTATTTTGACGGCCAGTCCGGCGTCCCCGCACCGCTCTACGAGAACAGCGCGGTCGGCGGGCAGTGGGACATGCACGTCGTGCAGCTCGAGCACGCTTTCGATTATTCGCAGTTGAACAACGGCAGCGGAATCACCAACGCCGCAGCGCTCGGCTCGACCAACGTGAAGTTGGCGATCATCGACACCGGTGAGGACGTGACGCATCCGGAGCTTGCCAAGGCGAGTATCGTGCGCACCGAGTGCTTCATCACCGATCCGAACAGCAATGCGCAAAGCACGGGCACGTACGTGACCGACGAGGACGGGCACGGTACGGACGTCACCGGCATCGCCGAAGGGAACGCGAACAACGACTATGGCTTTGCGGGCGACGCCGGCAACGTGTCGTTGATGCTGTATCGGGTCTTCCCGACACCCGACGATAATTGCACCAATCCGAACTCGACCGACCCGCAGTGCACGGCAACAGACACCGATATCGCGAGCGCCATCGACGACGCGGTGAACAACGGCGCGAACGTGATCAGCATGAGTCTAGGCGGAAGCTCGTGCGTGAGCGGAGCGGACCCCGACCCGGTTGAGGGCGAGGCGATTGCCAACGCGATCGCGAGCGACGTGATCGTCGTTGCCGCCGCGGGCAACAGCGGGGGCTCGGGCGTGTCGGCACCCGGCTGCGACCCGGGGGTGATCGCGGTCGGCGCGAGCGCCTACAACGACGGCGCGGCGAACGGCACCGGCTACTCCGGTTCGAATACGGAATACGTGGCGAGCTACTCGCAATACGGCTCGGTCAACACGCTCAACAGTTCGGCCTCGTGGGGCATCGTTGCACCGGGCGGCGATCCGACCGGTGATACGGATCAAGACTACCTGCATTGGATCGAAAACATCTGGACGACGACGCCGCTCGATAGCAGCTACGCGGGCCAGTGCGACGATCCGCAGTTCAATGAGCCCGGCAACTGCCTGACCGAGATCGCCGGGACCTCGATGGCGACCCCGCACGTCGCCGGTGCCGCCGCGCTCGTGCTCTCGGTGAATTCGAGTTACCAGTCGCCGACCGCGATGAAAGAACTCTTGTGCAGTACCGCCGATAACATCTACGATCCGCATCAGGGCTGCGGCCGGCTCAACGTCTACCGCGCCATCGCGACCGCATTGGGCGACCCGCACCCGCCGACATAAGCGTCGTCGCTACGGGGTGGGGCTCGCTTCTGCGTGCAGAAGAGCCTGAACGCGGGCGAGAGCCTGCGCAATCTTCGGAGCGTTGAAGTGGTCCCCGACTTGCTGATAGAGTGCGAGCGCCTGCTGGTACGATTGCAGAGCGTCGCCGTACTGCAATTGTTTTTCGTCGATCGCGCCGATGTCGGCGAGCGAGTCGGCCACGCCGTGAGGATCGCCAATGTAGCGGAAAATCTTTAGCGCGGCTTGGAGCGATCGCATTGCGTCTGCGTACGCAGCTTGCGCGGTTTGAACTCGGCCCAAGTCATCGAGGGCACGCCCCTGACCGTCCTGGTCGGAAACGGTACGATAGAGGGAGAGCGCGTGCTGCTCGGAGGCAAGCGCATCGGCGTCGGTTCCCAGGCCAAGCAGCGCGAGGCCCAATCCACTGAGCGCATCGCCTTGGCCGTCGACGTCCCCCGCCTTCTGTACGAGCGTCAGCGCCTGTTGCTCCGAACTCATTGCGGCTGAATATTGACCCAGGCTGTTTTGCACGTAACCCAGCACGACCAAAGCGCTTCCCTCGTCGTCGCCGCCGATCGGTTTGCTAACCGCAAGGCTCTTTTGCGATGTCGCCGACGCTGCATCGTATTGCCCCTCGCGCCATTGGACCAGCGCGACATCGAGAAGACCGCCTTCTTCGATTTCGGGTTCGTTGACGGCTCCCCCGAGCACGAATGACTGTTCCCCCGCTTGCAGTGCCTCCGCGTAGCGCCCTTCGAACATTTGGATCAGGCCGATACCGATGAGCGCGTAACCCTCGTTCCCGCGGTCGCCGATTCGGCGATAGAGCCCAAGCGATTGCTCCTCGGCATTCAACGCCTCCGGGTATTTGCCCAGATGTTGTTGCGCGTTCCCGATATTACCGAGAATGATCGCCTCGCCGTCGAGATCTCCCAACGTGCGGTCGAGCGAAAGTGCCTGCGCAAACCACTGGAGCGCAGTGGCGTACCGGCCCTGCTGCGAAGCGATCAAGCCAAGATTGCTTTCATCCAGTCCTTGCCCGTAAGCATCGTGGAGGGGAACGAGCAACGCGAGCGCCTCTTTATTCAGTTCCGCTGCGGTGGCGTACCGGCCCTGATGGATGCGGACGTTTCCCATGTCGATAAGGTCGTAGGCCTCGGAGTCTCGATCGCCGAGCGCGCGACTCAACGCGTAAGCTTGACTTTGCAAACGCAGTGCGTCGTCCTCGCGGCCCTCTTCATCCGCCGTAACTGCAGTGTTGCTAAGAACTGCCTCTTCTCCCTCGCGATCGTTCTCCTGTCGATAAAGGGCGAGGGCTTGAGCAAACGTGCGAAGCGCCTGCGCATGATCGCCTTGTGTATCTTCGATCACCGCAATACCCTTGAGCGCGTTCGCCTCGCCGACGAGGTTGCGGCGCTCGCGTTCGACCGCAAGTGCCGTGCCGAACGATTGGATCCCCGCATGATATTCGCCGGCGTGCCACTGGACTGTGGCAAGATTTCGAAGCGCAACCGCGATTGCATTGGAGTCCTTGCTCTTGCGCGCCAACACGAGCTGCCGTTCGTAGTACGCTTCTGCCTGCGCGTAGTTCGAAAACTTCGCCAAGAACCATGTGCCGGTGGGATGATAGGTGATGTGCGACATTCCTGCCGCCGCGACCACGTCCGTGAGCGTCGCTTTGAACGGTGAGGCCGTGCCGATGACGAGGTATCCCGTCTTGCTGACGTTGATCTCGCCCCGCGTACACGCGAACGTCACGCTTCCGTCGCTTCCGGTTATCGAAAATACCGTTCCGGGGACCGAAGCCGAGAGCGCCACGCCGGACTGGACTTGAAAGAAATTGAGACTGTGGGGCACGATGTCGAACGTCATGTTCCCGCCGTTGCGCTTCACGAGTTCGCCCGCCCCGGTGCTCACGAACGTGATACTGGCCCCCGGCTCGAGGGTAATCGTGCTCTTGCCGCCGGTGCTCGCGATAACAGCGACTACGTGGGCGGGCACGTCGATGCGTGTCCCATCTAGGATCGTTTCCCCGAGCTGCAGCGTGTGCCGCACGGATGTTCCGCGGGTTACCGTCACCTGGGCCGTCGCCGCCCGCTTCCCGTCCAGGAAGATTTGCTTGACCGTATGCACGCGCGGCGCCGCCGCGAACGCAGGTCCCTGCATCGATATCGCGAGGGCGAGCAAAAAGCAGGCGCGTATCCAGCCGGCCATGGTGCGGTAGGGTGCGCTGGCGAGCGGCCGTAAGCCTGCCGTCCGCCGCGGGCTTAGGTCACCGGCCCATGCGAGAGGCGGTCGACGATTTCGGCGATGTACTCCTGGACGACGTTCGGGTCGTCGTCGATGCTGCGGGCTTGGATGTCGCTGACCGGTTCGTAAATCTTGGGATGGCCGAGCATGACCGGGAAGACGCAGCGCGACTCGATGCCGGCATTGATCCACTTTCGGTGCGCGCGCATGATCTCGAAACGGCAATACGGTTTCGTGAAATACGTTTCAGAGTACACCGGCACGACGAAGCGGCTGGCATCGAGCGAAAGAGTTATCTTCGATTGCCAGTCGCTGCCTCCGCGAATGGCGGACGTGTCGAAGAAGACCGAGAGCTTTTCACCGTTCGATAGCGTGGCGTCGCGCAGGGGAACGTACACGTGTTCATAAACCCAGGCGCCGTCCTCGCGCGCATAACTGACGAAGACATCGTAGTCGTAGGCTTCCACTGGAAGGGGTTCGATGGCATTGCGTTCGTCGTTCAAGACTTGCGATCCGCGGACGAATCCGAGCCCCGACGCGACGACGATACCGATGGAAATCAAAGATACTTGCGGCTGGATGTGGTGCGAGGAGAACATCCAGAATTCGAAGAGCAGGAAGATGCCCAGGCCGAGCGCCAGCGCGATTACCGACGAGAGAGCCGGAAGCAAATGGCGCGCCGCGCGTAGACGAGTACGCTTTAGCAGAAAAAACGTCGCGGCATACACGAGCACGGCCAATGCCGAAAAGACGGGGATAAGCAAGAGAAGGAACCGATTCTGGGGCTGCACGTCATAGTAGTCCATCAGGCCCTGGTCACGCGCGTTGCTTAGCGCCCAGCCGAGCAGTTCGGGACCGCTTCGATCCGCATAGGGCGACCTGTCATACTCGATCGTACCGACGATGACGTACGTTCCGTCGAGCTGCGGGTAGTTTTGAAATGCGGATGCGTTCGTGAAGCGATACACGGTGGGCGCGGCCAGCGCGATCTTTGGGCCTAAGCGCAACGCGACCTCGGTGGGGTCGCACGCGGGAAGCGTTGCGCCGCCGCGCGTCGGAAGCATCAGAACGCGCGCGACCATCGACCAGACGTCCTCGTAAGCTTGAATGTCACCGGAGACAACGGGAACCTGGCTGTAACAACGGCGGTAGAAAAGGCCGCTTTCGCGCGTATTGCTGATGAAGATGGTGTCCGCTGCTCCGCTCACGGCCGCGTAGATTGCTTGATCCTGGGGGTCGAGCGGTCCAGCCGCCTGATCGTAGGCGACGTCCACCGGGAATTGCTCGGTCGCATAGACGGGAAAATAATAGGTCGCAGTGCGGATGCTCGTCACCAGCGCGTCACGAGCGTTGCGCTCGTCGAGCGTGCACGGCTGCGAATGACAGGGGTAGAACCGGAAATCGAGGATGACGCCATCGGGCCATTGATGGGTTTGTCCGAGGCCGGTCTTCACCAGGCCATTGAGAAAACTTGCGACGCGGAGGCGGTCGGCCGGAATCCCGGAGATCTTCGGGTCCCAAGCGACGTCGACGATGGTGAGGTCCTGTGAAAAAACCGGCGCGGCGCGGGAGCTCAACAATGAGAAGAAGCGCCAATCCCAGTCGTGCCATGCGGGGATTGCCAACGTCACGACGAGCATCACGGCGGTGTAGACGCCTGCGAGCACCACAATTCGGACCCACCATGACGGAATGCGTGCGGCAAGAAGCATTCTTGCAATGCTCAGCTTATCGGCAATGGCTCGCCACAGAGTCATCGGCACCTCGTTGTTCGGAACCCTCCGTATCGGCTGAGGGAGTCGTGTGCTTGAGGGCGCCCTCTCAAGGTGGTCCCGTTTGAAAGGGCGCGCAACGCACCGGAGGTGTGGAGTGATCTTAGTCGATCCTAGTACGGGAGGCCAGGACGTCACGTCCGTCGGAAGTTTGCCGGCCGAAGGAGGCGTCCCGTGCGAGACGATGCGGGCGTTGCGTGCTTGATTTCGGGGGGCGGGGGGAATCCCGGCCCCTTCTCTGTACTAATCGATCGTGATGCACCCGCGTTCGCCGAGCGTAGCCGACTTCAATGGACCCGCGAAGATGCCGCTCGAGGTACTGTGCGTTCTTGAGCGCACCCCATTTCGGATGACCTCTGAATACGTCGAAGACGCCTGCCGTTTCGCCCAAGGGCTGGGCTGGGCCGCGAAAGACGGCGATACGTGGCATATGACAATGCGCGGGTACGAAGCGTTACGCTGGATGCGTACGTATCAGTGCGGATGCGGATGGTCGACAGCTCGCCACCTTGGCTCCGCGTTAGCGATTGTCGGAACGGTACGGGCGTGGCTCCATAAGCGACACTGCGCGGACGCGCAGCATATTTTCGACTAACACGCCGCAAGGGATCCGTAATCGCCGCCGTGTCGCTCACCGCAAGACAACTGAGCGCGGGAGCGTATCGGCCGAAGCGGCGACCGCCGGATGCGCGACACTCAAAGGTTCAGGCTGGCCGACCAGCGTCAAGCGGGTGGTATCCCAGAGTAACACGTTCGTCCAATCCGCGACGTAGGCCGACCACCAGCTAAGACCGTGCGCCGCGCCCAGGTGGTATGCGCGGGCGGCGACGGGTTGGCTGACGGCTCGGTCCCGGGTGACCACATCGGTCACGCGCTGTATGCCAAGCTTGGTCAGCGTCGGAACGTGGCCTAGGTCGGCGAGGGCGAGGTCTTGGGTGTCGATCGTCGCGAGCGCGAACGTGGCTTTGGCATTCTGGAAGGTCGCTGGGCGCCACGCGCGGAGTCTGGCGAACCGTTCGCCGATGGCTGCCTCGGGAGACGCCGCGCAGTAGAGTCCCTGGAAGAGGTCTGGGTTATCGAAGCTGCCGGTGCTCGACCGTGGGATAAAAAGAGCGCCGCCTGGTCGGTCCATGGCGGCACTGGGATCCCAAGGAAAGACGCGATACAGCCTCACGTGTAGGCTCCTGCGTCGATCGCGTCGAGCACGTCGAGCAGGGGACCAGCACCATGCTTCGAGAGCATGACGATTGGTTTCCCAAAGCCGAATGTCGGCTCCGTTCCCTCGAGCCAATCGACGACCACCTGGGCGTCTCCGAAGACCTGGAGCGCGCGAGCCAGAACGTGGTCGAGGTCGAGCGCACGTTTGGCGATCTCCTCGGGCACGTTGCGCTTCCCAGCGACCATCTGGGTGAGGTTCCCAGGGTCCATACCGAGGAGGCCGGCCAGCGGCCGGGTTCCGAGGATTTCCGCCAACCGAAGAAGGCGCGGCTGCATAGCCCCTAACTCGCTGAGTTTACGCGGCGAGAGCTTGCGGGCGTCGATCGTCCAGGCCATGGACTTAGCATAGTCCATCTGCGTGACTACGTAAAGTGTAGTCAGAAGCACATGTCGCAGCTGCAGGTCCTACGTCGGGTAGGAATAGCCGATCGCGGCGAGGACGCGTTGCGTTTCGAGGCCGTCTTGGAACGTCGGTAAGGCGCTTTCGCCGGTTTCGATCTGCTTGACGAACTCGTCGTAGAGTTCCATCAAATACGGTACGTTGGGCAGCACGCTCGCGAACTTCGCGTACGGCGAGGGCTTGCATTGCAGTTCGTTGGTCTCGTCGGCATCGATACTGTAGAGCGTGGTGTCCATTGCGCCCGGACCGCTCGCCACGGCGGAGCGGTTCTCGCCGTGCACGGCAAAGGTGAACGATTCAACGATCTCGGTTGCGTCAGTGGTCAGACGCCCAACCAGCCCGTCACCGTAATCCAGCAGCGCGAAGCAGCCGTCGTCGACCGTGCTCGCGAATTCTCCCTGATCGTCGTGCCGCAGGCGGTTTGCGGTACGCAGAAAACCGTACGTACGGCGCGGCGGACGGCCGATCGCCCAATTCGCACTATCGATCAGGTGGCAGAAGATTGCGTTGGCCATGCCGCCGCCTTTCTCGCGCTGGAACCACCAGCCGCGCCGGCGCTGGGTGCTCGCTTCGCGCAGAAAGGTCGTGAGGTGCGTGATCTCGATCTCGCGCAGCGGCGCGAGATGGCCGTTGTCGATCAGCTCTTTGAGCGCTTGCCGCTGCGGCACGAACCGAAACTCGTGCGCGATGCCGCACGCGGTGCCGGCGTCGCGTGAGGCCGCCACCATCTCTTCCGCTTCCTCGACGTTGAGCGCGAAGGGTTTCTCGCACATCACGTGCAGCCCCGCGTCCAGCGCCGCGAGCACGTCGTTGCGATGGGTGAACGGCGGCGAAGCGATGGTGATGGCATCCAGCTCGGCGCCCTCGATCATCGCCGCCGCGCTCGGATACGAATGGGGAATCTTTCGTTCGGCCGCGATCGCCTTCGCGCTGGAGGGCGAGGCGAGGGCGACGACGTCGAAGCGCGGGTGCGCGAGCAGCGCCGGGAGATGGGCCTTGACGCCGAAGCCGGCGCCGCTGATGCCGATGCGATAGGTTTTCACAAAGCTTCTTTCACCAATTCGAGCGCGCGATGGAGCTGCAGCGGCGAGATCACCAGCGGCGGCGTAATCGAGAGCACGTCGCCGCGCGGGCCCGCCTGCACGAGAATAACACCGCGCGCGAGCGCGGCCTTGACGACTCGGTCGGCATCGGCCGCGCTCGCCAGCTGCAAGCCCCACATCGCGCCGCGGCCGCGCATCGCGACCACAGCCGGATGGTCCAGCATCGCCTGCAGCCGGCGCTCGATCAGCTCGCCCAGCTCGCGTGCCTGCACCGGCAGCGCCATGCGCTCCAGCTCCTCGATCGTCGCCAGCGCCGCGGCGCAGCCCATCGGATTGCCGAGGTAGGTCGAGGTGTGCAGCGCTTCGCCGGTCGAGCGCGGCCAGGCGTCCATCACCGCGTCGCGCGCGACCGCAGCGCTGATCGGAAAGCCGCCGCCCATGGCCTTGCCGATGCACATGACGTCGGGAATCGTATGATCGTACTCGCACGCGAACCAATTTCCGGTGCGGCCGAACCCGGTGTAGATCTCGTCGAAGATCAGCAGGATGCCGCGCGCATCGCAGTACGAGCGCAAACCCGCCAGATACCCGTCCGGCGGAACGATGCAGCCGCCGCGGCCCTGAATCGGCTCGACCATCACGGCCGCGATATCGTCGTGTGCATCGGCCACACTGCGAAACGCGGCGAGCGCGTCCTTCGCTGTGGTCGTGCGCGCGTCGGGATAGTCGAGCCGAATGGCAACTTCGGGCACGAGCGGCGCGAACGGCTCGATGAACCGCGGAATGCCGCCGACTTCGAGCGCGCCGAGCGAGAGTCCGTGATACGCGCCGTGGTAGGCGATGAAGCGATGTTTGCCGGTCGCGAGCACCGCGGTTTTGAGTGCGGCCTCAACCGCTTCGGAGCCGGTCGTAGCGAAGAACGTCTTGTCCAGTCCCGAGGGAAGCACGCGCGCGAGCCGTTCGAGCAGCCGGGTGCGCACCGCCGTCGGATGGACGTCGCCCATCCCGTGCATCAGTGCTGCGCCCTGCTCGGCGATCGCGGCGATCACCGCCGGATTGCTGTGGCCGACGTTCGCGACGCCGAACGCCGCGGTCAGATCGATGTAGCGATTACCGTCGACGTCGGTTACGGCGGCGCCGCTGGCCGATTCCCAAAAGACCGGGAAATCGTCGCCCACGTAGGTGACGTTGCGCGACTCGTGCGCGAGCAGCGGCGCGGTGAGCGCACGCGTTCGCGGGCCGGGAATATCGCCCGCGACGTGCTCGAGGTCCTCGTTCATCACGGCTATCGTTCGTCCGTGATCCACGTAATGAAGTCCGCGATGCGCGCACGGCCGCCGTGATTGCCCCCGAGCGGCGGGCGCTGAAGATCGCCGAAACGCGCGATGCGGTGTGCCCCGATTTCGGTTGCGAACGTGCGCAGATCCTCGCGCTTGCCGGCCAGCGCCACGGCTTCCACCGGAACGTCGTGACGAACGAGGTAACCGATCGCGTCGCTCGGGTTATCGACCGCGTGAATCGCCAGCGCGCGCGGCAGAAAGGCGGGCGGTTCGCTCGCCGGCGGGTCGAGCACCGCAAGATACGAGCCGCGAGCGTCGGAGAAGACGCTGCCGCTGCCGGCAGCCGAACGGAACGCGGCGAGGTTGCGCGCGTTGGTAATACGGGCGCTCGCGCGCGCGTCGCGCTTGCCGGGCGGAAACTCGATCGAAGCGCGCTCGACCTCGTGCGCGACCAGCGCGGTGAAGTGGGTGGGATCGATCAATCCGCCGCGCTCGACGAAGAGCGCGTGCAGCGAGAGACAACCCTCGGTTTCGTAGAGGACCAGATCGCGTGCTGCGCCGGCCGCGATCGCGGTCGCTTGCACGAGGTCGCGCAGTTCTTCGCGCGCCACGTAGCCGATGCTCGCGCGCGAACCGTATCCGATGAAGCGCGCGCCGCCTTGCATCGCCGCCGCGATGCGGCCCAGCGTCGCATCGCTCCCGAAGGCGACCACGACGTCGAATCGCCCCAAATCGACCGCGTCGCCTTCGCCTTCCCAGCCCTGGGCGCGCGTCACCTCGCGGAATTCGTTCAGCTCCTGACCGAGCGTGCTAAAAAATGCGCGCACCAGGCCGTCTTCGCGATCCTTGACGAGCACCTCGCACTTCGCGCACAGCGCGAAGATCGCCGGCACGATCGCAACCCCGATCGTGGTGCGGCTCGAAATGACGCAAACCACGCCCGCCGGCAGGGCGCGTGCCCGCGGCCGCCCCGGTCGTAACGCAAATTCGTCGAGCACGTCGAGCGAACCCAGCTCGCCGGCGATCGTCGCTTCGAGCGAGTCGACGGTGAGCGAGCCGAAGAGTTGGTCGAGGGCGTATTCCACGACGGGCTTGGTGTAACCGGTGCGTTCGACGATCCGATCGAGCAAACGAACGCGCGGCGGAAAATCAGCGTCGGACCAGCGCACCGCGGCATCGGCAACCGCGCGCACGACCCGTCGTGCCGGCACGGCGCGCAGGGCGTTCATCGCACGATGAGATCCTCGGCCGCGAGCGAACAGCCGCGCAGCGCGGCGCCGTGCTCGCGCCCGATCAAGACCAAACTGTCGTCGAATCGCACGCCCAGATCCTCGGTCAGAATTGCCACGCACGAGGAACGGTTTGCGAGGTCCACGTGGACCAGCGCGCCGACCGTCCCATCGGGCAGCGTCGCTCCGTCGGAGCCGACGACGCGCGCCCGCAGCCATGGCGGCGCGAGCTTGTAGCGTACGCGTGCAATCGAGTGATCGTGCCCGATGACCATCACGTCGTCGTAGTACTGCGAGGTGAGTTCGGTCATGCCGTATTCGCCGACGATCGAACAGTTGGTCATGCCGAAGCGCTCGGCGGTGCGGGCGTAGAGGTCGTCGCGATCGACGACGCGCGAACGGCCTTTGAATCCGCCCGTCTCCATCACGCGCGATCCGGTCGGCAGGGCGAAGTAGCGCCGGCGTTCGTGCAGGATGTCGAGCACGTTGACCAAGGCGAAGGCGGTGGCGGCGATGCAGACCGGACGGTCGTACTCGACCGCTGCTTCCAGATCACCGATGAACGCATCGACGTTGAACGTTTCGCCGTGAAGATACCAGGCGGTGGCGCCGTCGCCGCGCCGTTCGCTCACGCGTCCCATCATGTAGCCGAGCGAGGAGTGCGGGTTGAGCGCCGGATTGGGCACGAGGTTCAAGTAACGCAAGCGGATGTGGTCGGGCCGCATGAAGCGATCGAAGCCGGCGATGAGCGCCGCGTCGTAGAGTTTCGTGCTTTCCATATAGTGACGGCCGGTGTGTCCGGCTGTCGTGCCGCTGGTCTCGAACACCAGCGCGGCTTGTTCGGGGTCGAATGTAGTGAGCGCGGCCTCTTTGAAAGCCGCGCTCGGAACCGGAGGGATCTCGTGCCAATGCTCGGGCATGCGTTCGAGCGAAACGTTTTGCGTTTCGCAATAGCGCGCGTAAGGCTGGTTGTAGTGGAGCTGATGCTCGAAGACGCGCAGAGCGAGTTCGTTGAAGGCGTCCTCGGGAAGATCCCGGTCGTAATCGTGCCAGCGTTGGATGACCGTAAAGATCTCGGCGTCGAGCTGATGGGATTCTTCGGCGTAATTCACGCGTGCGTCTCGCTTCGGCGGCTGGTGATGATTCCCGAGTTGAGGCCCGTCATCGAGAGGCCGCCGTTGAAACGGGCGCTCTCGACCTTGATGCAGCGGTCCACGACCACGTCCAGACCCGCTTTATCGGCCAGCGCGATGGCTTCCTCGTTGATCACGCCGTATTGGAACCAAATAGCCTTGGCGCCGACCGCGATCGCCTCGTTTACCAGCGGAACGACCTCGCTTGGCTTGCGAAATACGTCGACGATGTCGGGTGCGCCATGTGCTTGGGCATACGCGGTGAGCGACGGAAAGGCCGGGACGCCGTCGATCGCGGCGATCGTGGGGTTGATCGCCGCGATTTCGAAGCGGTGCTGGGTGCGCAGGTACGAGAAGACGGTGTAACTGGGGCGCATCGGGTTGTTCGACGCGCCGACGACGGCCACGCGCTTCGAACGCTCGAGCAGCGCGCGCCGCTGCGCCGGGGTTTGCAGGATCATCGCAGGGCCTCCGCCAGCTCACCGCGCTGCGAAGCTTCGAGGGCATTGCCCAGGTCCCAGGTCAGGTCGTCCGCATCCTCCAGGCCGACCGAGAGCCGGATCGCCTCCGGAGCGACCCCCGCCTTGCGCATCTCCTCGTCGCTGAGCTGGGAATGCGTGGTCGAAGCCGGATGAATGACCAGCGACTTCGCGTCGCCGACGTTGGCGAGATGACTCCACAGCTCGAGTGAATCGATGAAGCGCCGTCCTGCTTCACGGCCTCCGCGAATGCCGAAAGTGAAGATCGACCCCATTTCGGGCGCACGCACCCACTCGACTTCGGGCCGCGCTGCGAGAAACGCGGCGATCGCTTTCGCGTTACGCACGTGCGCTTCCATGCGCAGCGGCAGCGTCTCCAGACCCAAGAGGAGGATCCATGCGTCCATCGGCGACATCTGTGCGCCGACGTCGCGCAGCACCTCGGCTCGCGAACGCATCAAGAAGGCGTACTCGCCGAACGTTTCGGTGAAGACTTTGTCGTGGTAGCCGGGGCTGGGCTGCGAGAGCAGCGGAAACTTCCCGCCGCCGAAATCGAAGCGCCCCGATTCGATCATCACGCCGCCCATCGTCGTCCCGTGTCCGCTGATGAACTTCGTCGCCGAATGCACCACGACGTCGGCGCCGTGCTCGATCGGGCGGCAGAGATACGGCGATGCAAAGGTGTTGTCGATGACGAGCGGGATGCCGTGCTCATGCGCGATCTGCGCCAGCCGCGCGAGGTCGGCGATCGTGCCCGACGGGTTGCCGATCGTTTCGGCAAAGAGCAGTTTGGTGTTCGGTTTGATCGCTGCCTCGAGCGCTGCGTAGTCGTCGACCGGCGCAAACGCCGTTTCGATGCCCATGCGACGCAGCGTGACGGTGAACTGCGTGACCGTTCCGCCGTAGACGTTTTGTGAGGAGACGAGATGATCGCCGGCTTGGGCCAATGCGAGAACCGTGCAGAGCTGCGCTGCCAGACCGCTCGAGAAGGCGATTGCGCCCAGGCCGCCTTCGAGCGAGGCCATTCGCTCCTCGAAGGCTGCCACCGTCGGATTGCTGATGCGACTGTAGATGTGGCCGTAGCTGCGCAGTTGAAAAAGCTCGGCGGCTTGCTCGGTCGTCCCAAAGACATACGCGGCCGTCTGATAAATCGGGGTAGTCCGAGAACCCGTCGTCGGATCGGGCGGCGTCCCGGCGTGGATGGCGCGCGTGGCAAAGCCGAAATTGCGGTCATGCATATTGCTTGGTGCTTCGTCGCTTATGATCTATAAGTCCCGCAGGTGCGGTCCGACAAAAGCCTAACTGACCGCCTCACATCACTTGCCGGTATGGCAAGCGACGATGTCGCTACTTTAAGGAGTTTTCGTGAGAGCGCGCTTTGTGTTCTTTGTCGCGACGGCGGCGGCGGCGATGCTCGCCGCATGCGGTGGCGGATCCGTCGGAAATACGTATATGCCGTCCAGCTCCATCCCACAGGCGGAGACAACGTCCGTGCCATTATCGACCAGCGGTACCACCGCTGTCACTTTCGCCACGCCCAACACGAGCGGCGCTACGGCGACCATCACGCTGCCAAGCGTCAACGTCAGTACGACCGCCAGCCTGTCGTATACCGGTTCGGCTCCCGCCGGTGTGTCGACGCCGGAGATGAGCACGATCAAGAAATCCGACGCCATCGGCGGCGGCAACCTTTCGGTATTCGCTTACATCGCACTGACGGTCAGTTCGCCGGTGGTCATTACCACCACACCGGCGTTTTCGTTCACCACGGCGCTCGCCCAGACGGGGACCGCGTACGTTGCCTACTACGACGCCGGCAACCCGAGTGCGGGCTGGAACGTCCTGCTTGGACCCGGAACGATTAGCGGCACCAACATCACGTTTGCCGCGCAATCCCTCAACCCTCCGATCACATTTGCCGCGGGGGATACGTACATTTTTGCGCTCGTGGTCTCGACGACGCCCGCAACTGCTCCGTCGCTTTCGTATGGCGGCGCGAAAAACGTCAATTTCAGCTACGGATACGCCTTCGGATATCCAACGCCCGGTCCCACGGCAACCGCGCCTCCGGCGAATCTTGCTTACAGCGTCTCGACGACGGTGAGCGCCGGTTCTTCGCCGTATCCCGGTACCACGACGGCGAGCCTGATCGACGAGCACGTTGCCGAGTCCGACGTGCAGAGTCTCGAAACGACGACCTACACGACCGACTCTTGGCTCGGACTGGACGCGTCGAGCAGTCCGTATACGGAGTTGCTCTACGGATCGACGCAACAAGAGCCGTCCTCGGAAAATCTGCCGGACATCACGACGCTGTACACGAACGCGCAGCAGGTCGATGAATATCCGGCGGGCAACGGCGCGACCTGGACGAACAACCCTGCGTCGACCGTCACGTATAGCTACGCCGACGGCGACAACGGCACGCGTGCCGTGGCTTCGGACGGGAGTTACGTCGATACGGAGAACCTGCTTTCCGGCGGCATCGGCGGCCAAGCAGTGCTCACCGAAAATAGCGACGGCTCAGGATTGATCACCGGCCCGTATTTCGGCGGCGACATCATCTCGTCGGTGGCGTTTGCGGCGCCGTCACCGGCGGCCTCGCCGACGGCGATCGACGTCACGGTCAACTACACGACCGACGCCCAGAACGACTACGGGTACCCACCGAGCGAGACGATCGCCGCTCCGGTTTGGTATTCGCTGCCAAT
The DNA here is from genome assembly GCA_035502855.1 of Candidatus Baltobacteraceae bacterium. Taxonomy (NCBI): domain Bacteria; kingdom Bacillati; phylum Vulcanimicrobiota; class Vulcanimicrobiia; order Vulcanimicrobiales; family Vulcanimicrobiaceae; species Vulcanimicrobiaceae bacterium. Next base: position 88,733 of record DATJTX010000024.1, on the reverse strand, counting down.
CTCGCTCTATTCGGAGACGGACACGGTGACGACCGGCGCGTCATTACCGAAATCGTGCGCTCCCTTCACCACGGCGACCGACGTGAATCGCACGATCACGACCCTCGATACGGTGATCGGGTACACCGAGACCACCGTCTTCGACAGCTACGAGTTCAATGGCGTCCCGATCTGCCTAACGACCACCGATACGCAGAATTATGCGTACGATCAGCAGCAGAACACGCCGTATTTCCTCTACATCACGCCGAACGGGAGTCCCCTTGAGACGGTTACGACGACCGAAAGCCTCGTCTTGGGCGCCGCGTCGTCGGGCTCGACCGCCTCATCGGCAATGCGAAGCGCAGCGATGCCGGCAACCGTAACCGCGGGGGTTCCCGCGAGGAACGGGATCGTTGCCTCGCTCGAAGCGCATCAACTGAGTTACTTTGCGCGCGAACGCGTGATTCGTACCCGTACACTGCTTCAGGCGGTTCGTTCGCAGAAGGCAGCTTCGTCAATCCGTTCGATCCAGGGAGGCGTGCGATGATTCGCTCTTCGATTCGAGTGCTGGGGGCTCTGCTTGCCGGCGCGATGCTCATCACTGCGTGCGGCGGCGGCGGCGGTGTTCCCAAAACGGCATCTCTCGTGGCGCCGCCGGCGCAAAATACCGGGCCAATTCCAGCGAACACGGCGAACTTCGCCTGGGGGGCGCCGCTGCTCAAGCAGCTGAGTTATGCCGGACCCGCGACGACGGGTGGACTCACCGTGCAGGTGCTGGTCGACATGCAAAACGCCCAGGGCTTGCTGCAATATGCGGCGCAGGCTAGCAATCCGCGCTCAGGAGTCTACCGGCAGTGGCTGACGCCGCAGGAGATCGGTTCGGAGTACGGCGCGACCGCCGCGAACTATGCTGCCGTCGCCAATTACTTCGCGAGCTATGGACTCCACGTCGGCGGCTGGCCGCAGCGTGAAACGCTCGAAGTAACCGGTTCGCTTGCCGCCTTCACGAAGGCGCTCGGAACGGCCTTCGGCGTGTACACGTTCGAGGGCAAACAGATCGTCGCGCCAACCGGTACACCGCATTTCACGACCGCACTCCCGGTCAGCGCGGTGTTCGGTTTGGTCGGCGAACAGCCGGCGCACACGTACATCATCCATAACAACAACGCCGCATACTACGGCTATTCGCCGCAGCAAATCGCGACCGGCTTCGACTACTCCGGAGCGGCGAGCGGCGGTCTCAACGGCAGCGGTATCGATATCGGTATCATCGGTACCGGCCCGATTCTGGATGCAAACGGACATGATGACGATACCGCTGCGCTGGCCAGCTTCTGGAACGCGAAGCTCGCGTCGGTTGTGCAGGTCGACGCGCAAAATCAACCGGCGACAACGCAAAACGGAAACACCGGCACGGGATCGGTCGACCCCACGGAGTCGGGCTCGTACCTCACATCCCCACCGCCGGTGACGAATCCGAGCTGCAACTACACCGGCAATCCTAACGAGGGTCTGAACAACTACGCCGCATGCAACCCCGAAGACTATGAAGCGCAGCTGGATACCGAATCGGTTGCGTCGCTCGCACCTGGTGCAACCGTGTTGTTCTACCTCGGATTCGACAGCTATTGCATCTACGCATCGGGTGCCGACGCCGGTGATCTCTATGCGCCCCCATGCGCTGCTGGCGACACGCCACAGCAGTACGAAGGCATTCAGATCGCCGACGACGAGATCCAACAAGCCATTGCCGACAATAAAGCCGACGCGCTTTCTTTAAGCTTCGGAGCGCCGGAGAACATCGAACAATACTACGGGTACATTCAAGGGTCGGCGACCGGCGGTGCTCCGGGCGTCGGACAGATCGAATTCGCCTCGCTTGCGGCTGAAGGTATCGCCGTGTTCGTTTCCTCAGGCGACAACGGTGCCTGGGATTGCCAAGATCCGACGACCGGCGCATATCTTGGCATCGCCTGCGTATCGTATCCGGCCTCGGATCCGAACGTGGTCGCGGTCGGCGGCGTCAACATTCCACTCGATGAGAGCGGAAACTTGACCGGGTCGATCACGGCGTGGGCCGACAACACGACGCTCGGCGGCAATGGCACCTTCGGCAATAACGTCGGTTCGGGCGGCGGCGTTTCGGCGGTGTTCACGCCGCAACCGTGGCAAGCGGCCACGACCGGTGCGGCGATGCGCGAGCTTCCCGATATGTCGCTGGACGCCGATCCGAACACCGGGCCGAGCGTTGCCGTCGACGCGGCGTATGGCTTCGCGCCAGTGGCGATCGGCGGCACGAGTGCGTCGGCTCCCGAAGCGGCGGCACAGTGGGGCATCGTGCTTCAGGCATGTATGGCGAGTGCGACCTGCAACAAAGGCGGAACGACCGGCTATCGTCTCGGCGATCCGGCCGCGTTATACTACGCGATCTACGGTACGTCGGCTCTCGCGGCGGCGCCGTACAAGTCGAGCTTCACGCCCGCTCTCACGTACGCACAAACATTCTACGACGTCATCTACGGTAACAATCAAGCGGTGCCGCCGAACGTGACGCCGACGCCGGCGAGCACGCCGGGCGGTTATTCAGCCGGACCAGGTTACGATCAGGTCACCGGTGTCGGTGCTCCCTTTACCGGACACCTGGTCCAAGCCGTGACCGGAACGAACGTTCCGTAAACGCTAGGCGGATCGAAAATGGGGCGGCTTGCCGTTATGGCGGGCCGCCCGGCCCGCCCCCGGTTCCGAGTCCGCCGGGCGTGGCGTTGATGTTCTCCATCCAATTTTCTTTTGGACGGTACGCAGCCGTGAACGGTACGCGTTCCTTGGAATCGGTGAACATGCCCAGCATATCGGTCGTTCCGTCGACGCGGCCTTCGAGCAGAATCGTCGATCCGTCGGGAAGCGAAACCACGAGACGCACGTTGTTCTGATCGTCGAGCGATCCCGCGACCGGGTACTTCTTTTTGTCCTTCGTCAAATAGAACCCGGTGATCGTATTCCCGACCTGGGTGAGCTTCATGTGTTCGTATTCGGTGTTGGCGCCGCGCTGGATCTGCACTTCCCACACGCCGTCGAGCCCCTTGCGCTGCGGCGGCGGAGTCGGCGTGCCGCGCGTCTGCGGATGCCTGCCGTGCCGCTGCGGCAGACCCATCATCGTGTCGAGATTCGGCGTGGGGGTTGCGCTCGGCAATGAGCTCGGCATCGCGGATTCGGCCGGCACCGGCGTTGTTGCGGGCATCGTAGCATTGAGCGGTGGAGGCGATGGCGGTGGGGTCGGCGTCGCGGCGATCAGTCCAACCGCAACGAACATCAGGGCTGCATATTTCACGTCGGCTGCACTTCGGGAGTCGCCGGGGGAATCTTGCGCAGGCTGGGCGGCAGACCGATCCTCCCACGCATCAAGGTCGTGATTCCTGCTGCCGATTGGATCGCGCGAACGTCGTTGGCGAGTGCGCCCACGCTTGCCGAGAACGGCGGGCATTGTAAGTCCGGTGAGGTCCAACCATGCCACTGCACGACCGTGGTCGTGCCGAACGACGCGCTCTTCATGCAGTGCGTGGGCACGCCGGGATTCTCGCGCGCGGCTTTGAGATCAGCGAAGAACCGCTCGCTCACGTCCTGAGCAAGCGTGAATGGGCTCGCGGGTCCGCGCTGGATGCTTTTCGTGCCCGTTCCATCGGACCGGACGGTGATCGTATATCCCGCCGTATTGGTGGAACCCGAGTTATGAATGACCGCACCGTCTCGCGGTGCGGCCGCGCCCAGCACGGACAATCCCAGGATCGCGACCGTAAAGATCAATCTATTTCTCATCTAGCCTCCGCAGGGATGCTATCAAAGTAACGGTAAGTGGGGCACACTCGTCGCGCGTTCCTGTGGGAGAACCTGAGTGCACGCTCGCTTTGCATTTTTCGGCGCCGTCATTTTTGCCGCGGCCTTAGTCGCTTGCGGCGGCGGAGGTGGCGGTAGCAGCAGCCCCCCCACGAGCCCGCCGACGAGCACGCCGACCGGCAGCTCCACCTATACGACGACGGTGACGCTCGGAGCGTCCGCGACGAGCGCCCCGTTCTCGGTACTGGGATACAGCGGCACGGCGAGCGTACCCGCCGGCAGCGGCACGGTGACGGTTACGATTTCGACGACGCCCAATCCGGCGGTGCTCGACCTCAAGCACCGGATGCAGACGAATCCGGCGAACTCGCCGCTCGTCTATATCACGATAACCTCGACGGGCTCGGCGACGCTCGATGCGTTTCCCGGATTCACCGTGAGCGGTGTGCCCGCTTCGAGCTCGCCGTATTTCTTGGCGTGGTACTACAGCGGCGGTCAAACGCCCGCATGGACGTCGACGACCGAGACCGGCGAAAATGTTTCGGGCTCGGGAACGCTGACGATTCCAACGCTCGCGATTCCGACGGCGCTGACGATCAACGCATCGTCACCGCTGCAGCTCGCGCTCTACAGCGGAAATTACATTCCGCCGATCAACATCTTCGGATGCGTGAACGGCAACGCATCGCCGCCGCCGTCGGGCTCGGCGATTGCACACAGCAACGCGGTCGGCGTGCATCCGATCACGAGCGGCGATTCGTACACGTACGGCGGTAGCTTAGTGCAGACGATCACGCGCTACGAACCCTGCCCACAACCGACCGCGACGGCGGCGGCAACCGTAGCGATCGACGTGACGACCAACGGCACGCAGGAAACGGACGACGAAACCGACACGTACGCACTCTTGGATACTACGCTTGACACCGTCGCCAACGTATCGTCGAGCATATCGGGCGGCACGACGACATTCTACGAAACGAGCGAAACGGCGACCGACGGCAACAACAACGCCGAGACTACGACGTACACCTCACCGGGTTTGATCTACGCCGAAGTTCCGGAATCGTCTTCACAGAGCTGGACCAACGCCGCGCCCGCTTCGGTGAATCAGACGCTCAACGACGGTGAAGCGATCGACCAGACGTACGGCGCGGGGGGAACCTACAGCGAGACCGACACGATCCCGGGCGGATACTCCAACCAAATCGCGGTGAGCGCGGACGGCTCGGGCAGCTACTCGATCGGTCTCTCTAGCGGCTCGCCGCTCGTCGAGTACGCGTTCAGCGCGCCGTCGAGCAGCGGAATTACGCTAACGATCACCGCTCCGGGCGAGCCGACGAGTACGATGACGATCCCGGAATGGTTCACCACGACGACCTTCTACAGCGACTCGACGAAGGACGAGGGGACGGTCGGTGCGTTGGGAACCGGCTGCACCTTCCCGATCACCGGCAGCAACGGTACGCCGGACGAGATCGTACGCACAATCTCGGTCACCGATCCGGTCCTCGGATACACGGAGACGGAAACGATCGACAATTACGACCTCGCCGACACCAATAGTACCGGCACCGGAACCGGCTCGACGACGCTCGGCCCGGTCTGCTCGATCATCACCGACGATCTCTCGGAATACTACGACTACAGCTTGACGACGCCGTTTAGCCTGTTCTACACGGAAGCCGGCCAGCCCGTGCTCACCAACGACATCAGCGAGACCTTGAACCTCTCGCAGAGCGGACTGGTCGCGGACGTCGCACGACGCACCCTCTCCTCGAGCGCCATGAGTGAAGAGATCAACGCCCGCGCGCTCGGGATTCGCTTCACCCGCTCGCTGCAGCGCGCGAAGACGATGGAGACGTTTGCAAAATATATGGTCATGCATGGTATCGCTGGAGGTGTGAAGTGAAACGCGCGTCGCTCATCCGCTTCGCGGCGCTTGCCGCCGCAGCATCGCTGGCGCTGAGCGCATGTGGCGGGGGCGGCGGGGGCGTTGCACCTAGCACAGGGCAGGGCGTCGGACAGCCGTCGTTCAACGCGGGCTCGATCCCCGCGGACCTGCAAATCGCGAGCTGGGGACAGCCGCTCCTGCAAAACGCCACGTATGAAGGGCCGGTGAGCAATGCCTTCCTGAGCGTGAACGTGCTGGTCCACCAGCAAAACGCGCAGGGGCTGATGAATTACGCGCTCGCCACTCAAGATCCGACGTCCGGCAGCTTCCATCGGTGGCTGACGCCGCAGCAGATCGCGCAACAGTTCGGCGCCTCGCTGAGCGACTATCAAAAGGTCGCCGCCTATTTCGCGCAGCAGGGCCTGGCCGTCGCCGGTTGGCCGCAGCACATGATTCTGACCGTTTCCGGCGGTCAAACCTCGATGCAGCGTGCGTTCGGCACGACCTTCGGTGCGTACCACGGCTACGGCAAGACGTTCATCGCGCCGACGAGCGTTCCGCACTTCATGACGCCGCTTCCGGTGGACGCCGTCTCAAATCTGGTCGCCGCCGAAACGGCTCGGACGTTCCTCATGCATCCACCGACCGCAGGTGAAGCCTTCAACCTCGGCTATTCGCCGCAGCAAGTGCAGGGCGCGTTCGACTTCAACAACGCCATTACCGCCGGGTACAATGGAACCGGGATCAACGTCGGCATCATCGGAACGGGTCCGTTGGACTTCGCCAACGCGGCGGACACCACCACGCCGGGTTCGGGCATCATCATCGGCACCGGCGATAAAGATCTGAATGCACTCAAGTCGCTGTACAACATTGCAAGCGTTGCGCAGATCAACGAAATCATGGTTACGGGAAACGGTGTCGCGGCCGGTTTGAGCTACAGCGGTATTTCACAACCTGATTTTCCGTACGCAAACACGTTTGCCACGCCGCCGCCGGTCACCGCACCGTGCACGCCGACGGGAAACGGCAACGTATCGGCGGATTGCAATCCGGAAGACCTCGAAGCGCAGCTCGACTCGCAACAAGTGGCGACGCTCGCCCCGGACGCTACGGTCGACTTTTATCTTGCGTACAACGAAGATGACTGCGACACGACCTTCAACGGGTCGCCATGTCCGACGTCGGGCTCGAACGCGGGAGCGCCGTACATCGGACTCATCGAGTCCGATCCCGAGATCCAGCAAGCGATTGCCGACGACACGGTCGACGTCGTCTCGATCAGTTACGGCGAAGGCGAAAGCCAGGTCGGCTTTACATCCGCAAATTATCCGAGTTCATTTTACGCGCTCGAGTTTGCCGCACTCGAAAGCGAGGGCGTTGCCGTGTTTGCTTCTTCCGGCGACAGCGGCTCGGCCGAGTGCGAGGATCCAACGACGGGTGCGCTCGAGGACATCCAGTGCGTGACGTATCCGTCGGGTGATCTCAACGTGACATCGGTTGGCGGCGTGACCTTACCCATCAACAGCGTCGACCAGCTCAACGGACCGATTCTTGCCTGGGGTATCTCGTCGAACGATACCGGCTACGGCGCGGGAACCAATCCGGGCGGAGCGAGCGGCGGGGGCATCTCGACGATCGTCATCTCACCGCTCTGGCAAAAGGACGATCTTAGCGCGTCCATGCGCGAGCAGCCCGACGTGGCGATGATCGGCGATCCTAACACCGGCGTCACCGTTTATTACGACGCGGCGTTTCCCGGCACGGTTAGTGTTGATCTTGGCCCTTCCGGCCCCGAAGACATCGGCGGCACGTCGGTAGCTGCGCCTGAGATGGCTGCCATGTGGGCCGACGTACTCAGCGCGTGCAAAACGCATCCCGGGCAGGGTTTGTGTGCGAACGGCGGAGGATCATATCCGTATCGACTGGGAAACGCCGCGCCGTACCTGTACGCGATCTATAAAGGCAACGATGTCGGTGTGAGTACCACGCCCTTACTACCGTACGCAAATGTATTTTACGACGTGCTGTACGGCAGCAACGAGGTCGCGACTGGTGTTCCGTCGACGCCGGTCCCCGGCTACCCGGCCATGACCGGATACGACATGATTACCGGCGTGGGTGTTCCGTATGCCGGGCACCTGATCGACGCAATTACGGGGCTTTCAGTTCCGTAAGAAGACGGGGGTTATCCCCACGGATTGACGATGTCGATGTCGACGCCGGCGAAATCACGTTCGTTGCGCGTGGCGAGCGTCAGTTCACGCGTTTTAGCGGTCGCTGCGATCTGCGCATCGACGGTTTGGAGTCTCTTGCCGCGTACAGCGGCCCGAGCCGCGGACGCGCCCCACTCGAGGGCGGCTTCGCGATCGAACGGTAGAATGCGATCGCGAAACGTCGGAAGGAGCGTGTCGTGTAGCCAGCGCGTGAGTTCGGCTCGCTGCGCCGAGGCGGCCGGCAAACGCGCGATCCCAAATTGGAGCTCGCCAAGCGTTAGGACGCTGAGATAGCAGGCGTCGATGCGCTGCGATTCGAGCCAGGCCGCCGCGACCGGATCGGGTCGCGCTTTCGTCGCTTCCGAAACGACCATCGTATCCAGAAGAAAGCGCGTCACCCGAACTCTCGCATGCGTTCCTTGCGTCGCGGCATCGCTTCTACGTCGAGGCCTTTGAGCGGCGAATCTTGGAAGAACGAGAGCACGGATTGCGCCGGCCCGTCCCGTTCCTCGTAGTCGCTGAATGCGATGACGACCGCCGCCGGCTCGCCGCGGCGCAAAATGACCTGCGCCTCACCGGCACGCGCTCGATCGACGAGCTCGGAGAGCCGTGCTTTGGCGTCCTGAAGATTCCATCGTCGCGGCATACTAGTCCAACTAGTTTACTTGGCCGGCGTTGACGCGTCAACGTGCCCGGCGGCCCTTGCACCCCCTGCTATAATCAGTGGGCTGTGAAACAGAAGATCCACCCCAACTGGTACCCGGAGGCGCGCGTCCACTGCGCCTGCGGCAACGCCTTCACCACCGGCTCGACCATGAAAGAGATCGCGGTCGAGATCTGCTCGGCATGCCACCCGCTTTTCACCGGCCAGCAGAAGCTGGTCGATACTGCCGGCCGCGTCGATAAGTTCAACCAGCGCGCTGCCGCCGCCGCGAGGAAGAAAGAGGAAGCTGCCAAGCGCCAGGCCGTCAAGGACGCCAAGAAGGCCGTCGAGGCGTAGCTACCCCGTCGGGGTTCGAAGACGAGCTGCATGCGGCTCGTCTTTTTTATGGGCGAAACGTATTACTTGACCGTAATACATTGGCGCACTACAATAGACGCATCATGAGTACGCGCGCGCCAATCTCTCTCCGTCTCGATCCTGAGGTTCGGGAGGTGCTGGAGCGAGACGCGGCCGCGCACGGCGTGGGCTTGGCGACGTATCTCCGCGATCTCGCGACGGTCCGCGCGCACGAGGTCCGAAAAGCCGCGATTCGCTCGGCGAGCAAACGCCTCGGCGAGCGGGTGCTTGCATCGCGCGAGGCGGCGGAGTTCTATGACGAGATCGGCTCTTCCGCGCCTGACCTCGGATGAGCGAATATGCATCCGGCGAGATCGTCCTGATCGATTGGCGGGGCGATGGATTGGCGAAAGAAGCGAACAAACTGCGCCCGTGCGTTGTCGTTGAGGACGACGAATTGTTCGATGCCGCGCATCCGACGGTGATCGTGGTGCCCCTCACCAGCGATGAGTCGATGGTGATTCCACAACTCTCGACCGTTGTCGAGCCGACGCCGGACAATGGCTGCCAACGGCGTTCGTTCGCGATTTCGCACGCGGTTGTCACGGCGGCAAAGGGGCGCGTCCGGGGCCGTCCGGGCACGCGGATAACGCTCGACCAGCTGCGGTCGATCCGGCGTCAGATCGCCGAAACAATTGGATATCGCGACTGATTATCATGGCTGAACTGAACGAAAGCGTGCTCGCACGCCTCGATACGATGGTCCGGCGCTTCGATGAGATCGAGGCGGAGCTGGCCAATCCCAGCGGCGCGTTCGATCAGGAGCGTTACACCGCGCTGGTCAAGGAACGCGCGCAGCTCGAAGAGACCGTGAACGTCTACCGGCGGTACCGCAAGACGCTCGCTGAAATCGAGGGAAGCGAAGCGCTGCTGAGCGAGGGCGGCGATGCGGAATTGCGGGAGCTTGCAGAGGAAGAGCTGCGCACGCTGCGCGATCGGCGGGCCCAGCTCGAGGGCGAGCTGCACGTGCTGATGGTTCCGAAGGATCCCAACGACGACAAAGACGTCTTCATCGAAATTCGCGCCGGCGCCGGCGGCGATGAAGCCGCGATCTTTGCGGGCGATCTCGCCCGTATGCATATGCGCTTTGCCGAGTCGCGCGGGATGCGCGTCGAGCTGGTCTCCGAGAACGAGAGCGAGGCCGGCGGCTACAAAGAGATCGTCTTTGCGGTGAAGGGCGATTCGCCGTATCGCTGGTTCAAACACGAATCCGGCGTCCACCGCGTGCAGCGGGTGCCGGCGACCGAAGCGCAGGGGCGTATCCACACCTCGACCGCGACGGTTGCGGTGCTGCCCGAGGTCGATCCCGACGTGCAGATCGAGATCAAACCCGCCGACCTGCAAATCGACACCTACAAAGCCTCGGGCGCCGGCGGCCAGTACGTCAACAAGACCGAGTCGGCGATCCGCATAACGCACGTGCCGACCGGCCTCATCGTCGCCTCGCAGCAAGAGCGCTCGCAAATGCAAAACCGCGAGAAGGCGATGCAGATGTTGCGCGCGATGCTGTACGAACGCCAGCAGCGCGAAAAAGAAGAGGCGATGGGGTCGCTGCGGCGCAGCCAGGTCGGTACCGGCGACCGCTCCGAGAAGATTCGCACTTACAATTTCCCGCAAGACCGCGTCACCGATCACCGGATCAACCAGAGCTACGGCAACATCCGCGGCGTCATGGACGGTGCGCTCGCCCCGATCGTCGACGACTTGCTCAAGGACGAACAGGCGCGCCTCCTAGCCGGCGAAGCCGCCCCGGCATGAACGAGCCGCTGCTCGCGTTTGCCACCGGAAAATCGCCGGCGTATCTGCGCGCACATGCGGGCGAGCCGCTCGATCCTGCGACGGAAGCGCGGTACGACGCGCTCGCGGCGCGCCTCCGGAACGGTGAGCCGCTCGCGTACATCATCGGAACCGCGGGCTTTTACCGGCGCGAGTTCATCGTCGATCCGCGCGTGCTCGTTCCCCGTCCCGAAACCGAACATCTCGTCGACGCGGCGCTCGCGCATCTGCGCGGCTACGATGCGCCGCACATCCTCGACGTCGGCACCGGCAGCGGTGCGATCGCGTGCACGCTCGCAGCCGAATTGCCTAGCGCGCACGTCGACGCCGTCGACATCTCGCCCGCCGCACTCGTCGTCGCGGCCGAAAACCGCGATCGTTTCCGTCTCGAAAAGCGGGTCACGTTCTATCTCGGCGACCTGCTGGCGCCGGTCGAGCACAAGCGGTACGACGCGATCGTCGCAAATCTGCCCTACGTCCCGACAGGCGCGGGCGAGGTGAGCCTGCGATTCGAGCCGGCGCTGGCGCTCGAGGGCGGCGCCGACGGCCTCGACCAGTACCGCCGCTTTTTCATCGAAGTGCCGCCGGTGGTCAAACCGGGTGGGCTCGTGCTCGCTGAGGGGGCGCCGCCGATCGCCGCCGGGCTGCTCGCGCTCGCGCGCGCGGCGTTCCCGCAGGCAGCCGTTACCATGGAGCGCGATTACGGCGGACGCGAGCGCTACGTCGTCGCACGGTGCGGCTGAACCATCCAAGGTGGAGACCCCGGTCTAGCGCGAATATCATCATCCCGAGATGGCGAAGTACATTTTCTTCACCGGCGGCGTGGTGAGTTCGCTCGGCAAGGGCATCACTGCGGCATCCCTCGGACGACTCCTCAAAGCGCGCGGCATCAGCGTCTCTATCCAGAAACTGGATCCCTATATCAACGTGGACGCGGGCACGATGAACCCGTATCAGCACGGCGAGGTCTTCGTTACCGAAGACGGCGCCGAAACCGATCTCGATCTCGGTCACTACGAGCGGTTCATCGACGAAAATTTGGTCCGCGCGAACAACGTCACGACCGGCCAGATCTACAACTCCGTCATCGAAAAAGAGCGGCGGGGCGAGTATTTGGGCGCGACCGTCCAAGTGATTCCACACATCACCAACGAAATCAAAGCCCACATCAAGCGCGTCGCCGAGGCCAGTCACGCCGACGTGTGCATCGTCGAGGTCGGCGGAACGGTCGGCGACATCGAATCGCTGCCCTTTCTCGAAGCGATTCGTCAGATGCGCTATGACGCCGGCGACGAGAACGTGATGTACGCGCACCTCACCCTCGTCCCGCATCTCGGGGCCCCGGACGAGTTGAAAACCAAACCGACGCAGCACTCGGTGCGCGAGCTGCGCGGGATCGGCATCTCGCCGGACGCGATCGTGTGCCGCACGCAGTCGGCCATCCCGATGCCGATCGAGCTGAAAGAGAAGATCGCGCTCTTCTGCGACGTCCCGCCCAACTCGGTCGTGCAGAACATCGACGCACGCACGATCTACCAAGTTCCGCTCAATTTAGAGGCTGAAGGGTTGGCCGACGCGGTCATCCGCAAATTGCATTTGCCGACCAATGCCCCCAAACTCGACGAATGGGCGAAGATCGTCGACCGGATCATGCACCCGCGCCATCACGTACGTATCGCCTTGGTCGGAAAGTACGTCGAACTCAAAGACGCTTACATCTCGATCAACGAAGCGCTCTATCACGCCGGCGCTCATCACAACGCCGAGGTCGAGGTTCAGCGCATCGATTCGGTCACCGTCGAAACGCAGGGCGTCGGCGTGCTCGAGGGCGCGCACGGCATCCTGGTCGCGCCCGGATTCGGTGCGCGTGGCGTCAACGGTAAACTCCAGGCGATCCGGTATGCGCGCGAGCACCGGATTCCGTTCTTGGGCATCTGCTTCGGCATGCAGCTCGCGTGCGTGGAGTTCGCCCAGGACGTCTGCGGCATTTCAAAAGCGAGCTCGATCGAAGTCGACGAGACCACGCCCGATCCGGTGATCGATTTCATGCCGGACCAGCGCGATCTCGAGATTTACGGCGGCACGATGCGGTTGGGTTCCTATAGTTGCACCCTCGAGCAGGGGTCGCTGGCGCTACGTGCCTACGGTACGGCCGAAGTCACCGAACGCCATCGTCATCGCTACGAGTTCAACAACCGTTATCGTCCGGTTTTCGAAGAGCACGGCATGCGCTTCTCGGGTCATCACACGGTCGGTAAGACCACGCTGGTCGAGATCGTCGAATTGCCGCACGACATGCATCCGTGGTTCCTCGGCACGCAGGCGCATCCCGAGTTCAAATCGCGTCCCAATAATCCGTCACCACTCTATCGCGATTTCGTCGGTGCGGCGCTCGCGCACGCCTCCGCTCCCCAGGCGAACGTCGTTCGCCCGGGGGCTCCGATAGTTTGAACCCTGACCGCATCACCGCCTTTATCCTGACACGGGACGAAGAGCGCGATCTGCCGCGTGCGATCACGAGCCTGCCGCACGGCGTTTCGATTTTGGTCGTGGATGCGCTCTCGGCCGACAACACTGTTCCGTATGCGCGCGCGTCAGGCGCTCGTGTGATCGAGCGGCGCTGGACGGATTTCGTCGACGCGCGGCGCTTCGCCCTCGCGCAGATCGCGACGCCGTGGACGCTGATGATCGACGCGGACGAAGAACTCGACGACCGGCTGCGCGAGGCGATCGTGCGCGCGTCCGACGAGGCCGACGGTTACGTGGTGCGGCGAACGACGTATTTTCGCGGGAAACCGATGCGGTTGTGGAAGAACGAGCCGCTGCTGCGCTTGGTTCGCACCAATGCCGTTCGCGTCGAGGCGCGCCCTGCCGCGGGCGGCGAAGCCGCCCTGCACGAGTTCCTCGTGTGCGACGGTGTCGTGCGCGAACTCGACGGAACGCTGTTGCACTACTCGTATCCAACCGCGCGAACCTATCGCGAGAAATTTGCGCGCTACACCGCGATCGAGGCGGCAGCGGAGCATACGCCGCCGTGGCGCCTGCTGCGCGAGTCCGCGCTCGTGCCGCCGCGTTTTGCCCATGCCCTGCTCTGGCGGGGCGCGCTGCTTGACGGCCCGCGCGGCTGGTACGTGGCCTGGTACTCGGCCGTCTATCCCGCCGTCGTTGCCTGGAAAGCGATTCGTTGAGGCGAATCGGGCTGGATGCCCGGACCGGGCGGCGCATTTCCGTTGGAATGGCCACCTACATGCGCGAAGTCTCGACGCGTCTTCCGCGCATCGCGCCCGAGTTCGATTACCGCGTCTATACGAAGGGAGAAAACCTCGGTATCGCCGAGCAGATCGTTTTGCCGCTCGAAATGTGGCACGATCGCATCGACCTGGCCCATTACATGGCGCACTACGTTCCGGCTTTTGCCGGCGGGCGATTCGTCTTTACCATCCACGACTTGATCCATCTGCGCTTCAAGCAATACTTCCGTGCCTATATCGAACCGTATTACATGTCGATCGTGCGGCGCGCTTCCCGGCGAGCCGCGCGCATCATCACTTCCGATAGACGCACCATCGACGACTTGGTTCACTTCTTCGGCGTCGACGCGCAGCGCGTTCGCGTGATTCCGTTGGCGCCGCGCGATCGCTTCTTCGCACCGGCATCGCCGTACCATGGCGAGCGTCCCTATCTGCTCAACGTCGGGAACCATCGCGAGCACAAAGACCTGCCCACGCTCGTGCAGGCGTGGTCATCGCTTCCCGCGCGGTACGACGTCGATCTCTACTTTACCGGAAGCGACGATTTCGGCGGGCTTTTGCAGCGCGCCTCGAGCGAACACCGCCGCGCGCGCGCGCTGGGCGACCTAAGCGACGATCAACTAGCCGCGTACTATGCCGGCGCAGTCGCGCTGGTGCACCCCTCGTTGCTCGAGGGGTTCGGCCTTCCGCTCGTCGAGGCAGCGGCGCAAGGGTGCCCGGTCATCGCCAGCACGACTTCGATCCCCGACCCGCTCGCCGGCATCGCGCTCGCGTTCGAGCCCCGCGACGTGGACGGCGCGCGCGCGCAGATCGAGCGGCTGCTCGACGACCAGGCATTGCGTACCGATCTCGTTGAACGGGGACGCGAGGCCGCCGCCAAGCTGAGCTGGGATCGCACGGCGCGTGAGACGGCCGACGTCTATCGCGAGATCTTGCCGGAGGAAGAATGAGTCGGATCGCGGTCGTGCTGGTCGCCGCCCTGGTGTTGCTCGGCTCCGCGCCGAAGCCGGCGCCGACGTCAGCGCCGATATCGATCGTCATCAATGGCGTGAAGCTGCCGCTGCAACCGCCGCCGATCCTCATCCGCGGCGAACTCTACGTTCCGGTACGACGGACGATCGAGGCTCTTGGATTGCAGTTCATGCGGTCGGGAAATCTGATCGAGACGCAAGTCGGTGCAAAAACCGTTACCTTGCAAATCGGCGGCGGCGGCGCGGTCGAGGTGAAGTGGGTGCTCTACGTACCATTGCGATTCTTCACCGACGTGCTGGGCGCGTACGCGACCTACGATCGCGCGGCACATAGCGTTAATATCATCGCGCAGCTCGTCGGAACATCGTCGAACGGGCTCATCCTCACCCACACCTCGGCGGAGCGCTTCGGCACGGTGACGGCCGTCGATCTCGACTCCGATCCGCCGAGCGTGACGCTCGAGTACAATGCGTCGGTTCACACCGTTCCGATCGGCAGCAACGCGATCGTCGAATTGCACGATGTGGCGGCGAACGTCACGGTTCCGGGCGAGTTGAGCGATCTGCACCCCGGGGATTTCGCGCGCATCTACATGGATCGGGCCGGCCACGTCGAGCGCGTCGAGGACGCATTCGGCTCGCGCACCGGCCGCATCGCCGCCTCGACGGCCGATGAGTTCGTCCTAACCGACGGCCACGTAATCGTTCCCGATCGCACCACCCAGATCACGCTCAACGGACAGCCCGCGCAGCTCTCCGACCTGCGAAACGGTGATCTCGTAACCGTCCGGTATAACGTCGAGAGCAGCGAAGTGCGCTCCATCTTCGTCAGCCGCGCGGTGGCGCAAGCTTCCGCGCAGCCCGGCGGTCCGCAGATTGCGAGCCTGACCCTCGATACCGATCATCCGCTTCGCGCCGGAGATACCGTCAACGTGACGATGCATGGAACGCCCGGCGGGGCGGCCACTTTCGACATCGGATCGTATGTAACGAGCCTTGCGATGAGCGCGAGCCCGGACGGTGAGTACATCGGCAGTTATCAGATTCCCCAGGGCGCGAACTTCACCGGCGTCCCGATCATCGGCCATCTCAGCGTCGACGGCAAGAGCGCGCCGGATCTACAGGCGGCACAAACGCTGTCGGCTTCGAGTTCGCCGCCCGGGGTGTCGGATTTCGCTCCCGGCGAGGGCGCGACGGTAAATACCTCGTCGCCGGCGATCTACGCTACGTTCGTGGCCGATGCGGTTGCGGTGAACCCGTCGAGCATCGTGCTCTGGGTCGACGGCCGCGACGTGACCAGTGAGTGTTTGCGCACGCCGACGTTCATCCAATACTTACCGGATTACTCGTATCGCAGCGGGCCGGTGCGCGTGACGGTGCGCGTGGCCGACATGGCCGGCAACACCACGACGAAATCTTGGACCTTCACCATTCGCCCATAGGAGCACGACGTGGACTGTCTGTTTTGCAAAATCGCGGCCGGCGCGATTCCATCCACGCAGGTCTATCACGACGATACGGTGATCGCGATCGAAGACATCAATCCGCAGGCGCCGACCCACCTGCTCGTGATGCCGCGCGCGCATCACGCCAACATCGGCGATCTCTCCGACGCCAGCGAAGCCGCGCTGCTCGCGCGGCTGATCGAGGTCGCGACCAAACTCGGCCGCGAGCACGGCAACAATGGTTACCGCCTGGTGATGAACACCGGCGCCGACGGCGGGCAGACGGTCGACCATCTCCACATCCACGTCTTGGCGGGTCGCCATCTGACCTGGCCGCCCGGCTAGCCGTGATCCCGGCTGGCTTGATCCAGGTTGACCGCTGTGTTACGCTGACACGTGTCTCAGATAGAGAGAAAATTATTTTATTGTTACAATTAAACTAAACGTAAGCCGGTCATGAAAGATAGATATTCGACGATCCGGGATGCCGAAGCGGCGCTCTCCGATGAAATTCAAGCTCTGGTGCGCAGCGGCTCGTTCGAGCCGATAATCCCGCAGAACGTTCATGTTCGGGCGGTTTTCCATCATGCTGACGGAAAGAAGGCGGCGCGGAAAATCCGCGAAAGCGCGGATTTCGAGACGAATTTTGCGCCGCTTGAGACGGCCGTCGTCCTGACGTTTGAGCCTGCCCCAACATCGTCATCCCGCATAGGGGAGAATACCAGATACGAAAGGCCCGGAACCGAGGTGCTTGCCGCGTTGATTCGAGCGCTCGATCGCGCGGAATCGCGTCCCGGGTACACGTTCGTTGCATTCAAGTGGTTTCGCGATGTGGGAATGTCCGTGGAGCCTGCCCTGGCGCACCTAAATCGCGAGGCGCTCTTGCGGGAAGCGATTGACCAGGGGATCGTGCAAACGGGTAAAGTGCCGAATCCGAAGAATCCGAATTTCCCGGTCGCTTCGGTTCGTCTCAATCGCTCTGCGTCCGACGTGCAGACCGTCCTTCGGGCCTCTGAACCACGCGCGCGCTTTGCGCCCGTTTCAATCAGCGGTGAACCGTTGTCGGAAACGATCCTGCGTGAAAGACGATAGCGGTTGGGGCTGTACTACCTCGACACAAGCGCTCTCGTAAAGCTGTATGTTCGCGAGCCGGGCACGGAAGAAATGCTCCGGCTCGCGAACGCCACGCCATCGCACACCTTCACGGTGCTATCACTCGCGCCGGTCGAATTTCATGCGGCGATCCGACGGCGCGAGCGAGCAGGCGATGTTGGTGCCGACGCCGCTGACGGCATCCTCCTGGCATTTGCGAAGCATCTGGCCGAGGTGTTTATCCGGCAACCCATAACCGAGGCCACGGTTGAAACGGCGCTGCAACTGATCGACCGTTACACGCTGCGTGCTTACGACGCAATGCAGTTGGCCGGGTGCCTCGTGATGCCGCGCTCCGCCGGCGGAGAGCCGGTGAGATTCGCGTGCGCCGACATCAGCCTCGAGGGGGCAGCGCGATCGGAAGGGCTGGCAACGCTGAATCCGGGACGCAGCGAAGAGCCGGTTTGACGGCCTCGGACGCCTGTGCTACAGTACCCCAGCCGGCCCCGTGTTCGAGGCCGAGATTTTGCCGCGCTCCGCGCGTGCCGAAAGGGGGGTCAATCAACAATGGAAGTCCGCGTAGCTCCAGGTGAGTCGATAGAGAGCGCGCTGCGCCGTTTCAAGAAGGCCACCCAGAAGGCGGGTATTCTCGCCGAAGCGCGCAAGCACGAGCACTACGAAAAACCGAGCGTTCGCCGCAAGAAGAAGTCCGCGGCCGCTCGTAAGCGCCGCGCGTAACCCTTCGAGATGGGACGTTTGAAAGACCGCATCGCCTCCGATCTCAAGGAGGCGATGAAGGCGCGCGACCAATTGCGGCTCGATACGCTGCGCTCGGCCCTCTCCGGTTTTACCTACAAACGGAGTGAAGCCGGCACCGAGCTTTCCGACGCCGACGAACTGGCGGTCGTCCAGAAGCTGGTCAAGCAGCGCAGCGACTCGCTTGCCGAGTTCGAGAAAGCGGGCCGTGCCGACTTGGCCGACAAGGAACGCGCCGAGCGCGAGATCTTGAGCGCCTATCTCCCGGCGCAGAAATCCGCCGAGGAGATCCGGGCAATCGTCAAAGCGGCGCTGGCTGCGCTGCCCGAAGGCGCGCGCAACCAGGGCGCTGCGATGAAGGCGGTGATGCCTCAGCTCAAAGGGCAGGCCGACGGCAACCTGATCCGCGAGATCGTCACCGAGGAACTCGGCGGCTAGAAAGAAACCTTGCCCTGCCGCGAAGGTAGCATCCGGCATGGTTGGTATGCGCTTGTTACGGGTCACGTTCGCTCTGGCGTTCGCGACGGTCGGCCTTGCCGGGCTCGCGCGGGCGGCGTCCCCCACCAGTCCGGTGGTGATCGTACCGATCACCGGCATGGTCGACGACGGGATGGCGCATTTGGTGCAGCGATCGATCGCGCAGGCCGATAGCGAACATGCCGCGGCGGTCGTGCTCGACGTCAACAGCAACGGCGGGCTGGTCGAAGCGGCCGAGGATATCCGCGCCGCGATCTTCGCCGCGCACGAACCCGTCATCGCCTACGTCGAGCATCGCGCGTTTTCGGCCGCGTCGCTGATCACGCTTTCGACCTCGCATATCATGATGGCGCCGGGTTCCGTCATCGGGTCGGCCGAACCGCATCCCACCGACCCCGAAACCATCTCGGCGCTCAAGTCGCTCTTCGTCTCGACCGCGCAGCGCAACCATCGTCCCGCCAAACTCGCCGCGGCGTTCGTCGATAAGAACATCGACGTGCCCGATTATAAGACGCCGGGAACGATCCTGACGCTCTCGGCCCAGGACGCGGTGAAGACGGGCATGGCCGACGCCATCGAACCCTCGCTCGACGCGGCGCTCGCCTCGGAGCGTCTCGCCGGCGATCCGCGGCAAACGACCGCCTATACCTGGGGCGAAGAGTTGGCGCGCTTTGCCAACACGCCCGAAATAAGCGGCCTGTTGCTGACCATCGGCATGTTGGGTCTGATTCTCGAGATGCAGACGATGCACGGCATCGCCGGTACGATCGGCGTCGGCGCGCTCGCGCTCTTCTTCGGAACGCACGTGGAGGCCGGGTTCTCGAACGGCCTCGTGATCGCGCTCGCGATCGCCGGGCTGATCGGCATCTTGTGGGAACTGCACGTCGTCCCCGGTCACGGCGTTCCGGGCATATTGGGCGGCCTCGCCTTGCTCGCCGCCGTCTTGCTCGCCTTTGGAATTCCGTTCTTTTTCATCGCGGTCGAGACGTTCTCGACGGCGATAATCATGACCGCGATCTGCTTTGCGCTGCTGACGCGGGTCTTTCCCGAGAACGCGTGGATGCGCCGTTTGGCGTTGGTGGACGCGCAAGGCGCAGACTATGTGACGAGCAGCGATTTCAAGTCGCTGCTCGGCAAAACGGGTGTTGCCGCTTCCTATCTGCGCCCCGCGGGTGTTGCGCAGATCGACGGCAAACGCGTCGACGTACTGACCGAGGGAGAATTCATTGCGGCGGGAACGCCCATCCGCGTAACGCGCGTCGAAGGCGCGCGAGTATTCGTAGAGCCGGTAACACTACCCGACTACCGATGAGAGAGGTTTGAATAGCGTGGGGCTCGCAACCGCCGGTGTGGTGATCGTTTTTTTCGTCGCGATCATCCTGTTCTTCGTCTTCCTGTATTACTTTCCGATTGGAACATGGATCCGCACGATCGCGGCCGGCGTGCCGCTGGGCATCATCACCTTGGTGCGGATGCGCCTGATCGGCATTCCGCCCAGCGTCATCGTCGCGAACTACGTGCGTGCACGCAAGGCCGGCCTCAACCTCACGGTCGATCAGATGCAGTCGCACTTTCTGGCCGGCGGCAACGTCGAGAACGTCACGCTGGCGATGATCGCCGCACAGCGCGCGCAGATTCCGCTGGATTGGCAGCGCGCCGCAGCGATCGATTTGGCCGGTCGTAACGTCGTCGAAGCGCTGCAGACTTCGGTCACCCCCAAGGTCATCGAAACGCCGACGTTCCAGGGCGTAGCGCAGAACGGCATTCAACTCAACGTCAAAGCGCGCGTGACCGTGCGCAGCAATCTCGACCGCTACGTCGGCGGCGCCGGCGAGCAAACGGTGATCGCGCGTGTCGGCGAAGGCGTCGTCGCCGCGGTCGGCGCGGCGATCGATCATAAGGAAGTGCTCGAATATCCGGACCGCATTTCGAAGACGGTGCTCGCCAAAGGGCTCGACGCCGGAACGGCGTTCGAGATCGTTTCGATCGACATCGCCGACGTCGACGTGGGTAAGAACATCGGCGCCGAACTGCAGACCTCGCAAGCCGACGCCGATCGTAAGATCGCCCAGGCGAAGGCCTCCGAGCGGCAGTATGCGGCGCAG
The DNA here is from genome assembly GCA_035502855.1 of Candidatus Baltobacteraceae bacterium. Classification (NCBI taxonomy): domain Bacteria; kingdom Bacillati; phylum Vulcanimicrobiota; class Vulcanimicrobiia; order Vulcanimicrobiales; family Vulcanimicrobiaceae; species Vulcanimicrobiaceae bacterium. The sequence continues at coordinate 67,877 of DATJTX010000024.1, read as the reverse complement.
GCTGCGGAGCAAGAGCAGAAGGCCGAAACGCAGGCGATGCGGGTCAAAGTCGTCGCCGCCGAAGCCGCGATTCCGCTCGCGATCGCAGACGCGTTCAAGAGCGGCAACCTCGGCGTGATGGATTATTACCGCCTGAAGAATCTGCAGGCGGATACCGGCATGCGCGACGCGATCGGCGGCAGCGTCGAAGGCGGTCCGCCGCCGGATGCCGGCCAGACGCAGCCGCCCAGATAGGGACGGATCGTGCACGGCATCGGCGCGCTCATCTGGATCGCCATCGTATTGATCGGGGTGATCTCGAGCATTCGTAAGAACGTGCGGGGCGCGCGCGGGCGCGCCGCACCGCAACCGCAGACGGCGGCGCCGTCCTCGCGTCCGCCGGCGCCTCGTCCGGCACCCCCGCCGCGCCCGGCACCCCCGCCGCGCCCGGCAACGCCGCCGCCGGCCCGGATGGTCATACCGGCGCAGCCATTTGAGATGCCGCCGGTCGACGCGCCGCCATCCCCATCGGAGCCGCCGCTTCACGTTCCGCCGCGGATTGGAACCTCGCCGATCCGTGGTATGTTCGGAGGAAGCGCGACGCTCGTGCGGGCGATCGTCGCCGCAGAAGTTCTCGGCTCACCAAAAGCGTTTCAGGAGCAATCGATCTGGAGTCCACGTCACAGCGAACCGTCGATCTAAGCGATCTCGAAGATCGCGTCCGCCTTTTCGGACAACTCGATCAAAATCTCTCCGCACTCGAAGAGCGGTTACGGGTGAGCGTTCGCGCCGACGGCGACCGCCTGTTTCTCGCCGGGACCTCCGCCAACGTCGAGCGTGCCGAGCAGGCGGTGCGGCGCATGCTGGACGCGGCACTCGAGGGCGCGCAAATCACGCCGGATGACGTGGCGCTCGCGATCGCCGATGCGGGCGAGGGCAGCAACGGGCGGGCGATTCCGCCCACGCTGATCCGCAGCGCGCGCGGAAAAGAGGTCCGTCCGAAGACGGCTGGGCAACGCGCGTTCGTGCAATCGATCGAGAACAATCCGCTCACGATCGGCATCGGTCCCGCCGGTACCGGAAAAACGTTCCTTGCCGTCGTGATGGCGGTACGCGCGCTCAAAAACCGCGAGATCTCGCGCGTGATTCTCTCGCGTCCGGCGGTCGAAGCCGGCGAGAAGTTGGGATTCCTGCCGGGCGACTTGCGCGAGAAAGTCGATCCGTATCTGCGTCCGCTCTACGATTCGCTCGAAGACCTGCTCGATCTCGCATTGGTGGCGAAGTACCTCGAGCGCGGGACGATCGAAGTCGCGCCGCTCGCCTACATGCGCGGCCGCACGTTGAACGATGCCTTCGTGATCCTCGACGAGGCCCAAAACGCAACCGCGGCGCAGCTCAAGATGTTTCTCACGCGCTTGGGCGCCGGGTCGAAGATGGTGATCAACGGCGACGTGACGCAGATCGATCTGCCTGCGGGCCAGCGCAGCGGCTTGCGCGACGCGGCGCGTCGTCTCGGCGACCTTGCGGAGGTCGGCGTAATCGAATTGAACGAAACCGACGTCGTCCGCCATCCGCTCGTGTCCAAGATCATCCGCGCCTACGCGGATCAACCTTGATTTATTTTCGAAACGAGGTGCGCGCCAGCGGGGTAAACGCGCGCGCGCTCAAGGCCGCGATGCGCAAATTGCTGGCGAGCGTCGATGAAAACGATTCGGCGATCTCGCTCACGCTCGTCGACGACGAGCGCATCGCCCAGCTCAACAAGGAGCACCTCGGCAAAGACAAGGCGACCGACGTTCTTTCGTTCCCGCTTCACGATCCGCGCGAAGGCCGTCCCAAGCCCGCGGCATCCCCGCAACCCGAGCATTTGCTGGGCGACATCGTGATCAGTATCGATACGGCGCGACGGCAAGCCGCCGATTACGGTGCGCCGCTCGAACGCGAGATCGAACGGCTGATGATCCATGGATTGCTGCATGTCCTCGGTCACGATCACATGCAGACGGAAGAACGCGCGGCGATGGAAGCCGAGGAACGCCGCCTGGCTGCGGCGATCGGCATGCCGTGGCCCTTCGACGAGACCTAGCCCGTGCGGTTTTGGCGTTCGTTCAACCACGCGTTTGCCGGCATCATGTATGCCGCCCGGACGCAGCCGAACATGCGCGCCCACCTGATCATCGCCCTCTTGGTACTTTTGGCGGCGATGATCTTGCGGATCGGGCGCGATTACGTGATCGACCTGGTGATCATCATCGCGGTCGTGCTCGCGCTCGAGCTGGTGAACACGGCGGTCGAGGCGATCGTCGACTTGCTCACCGTTACCCACCATCCCCTCGCCAAAACGGCGAAGGACGCCGCGGCCGGGGCCGTCCTCATCGCCTCGATCGCGGCGCTCATCGTCGGCTACCTGGTGTTCTATCAGGGCTTGATCAACGGCGGCCAGCGCGTCTACGAGGCGGTCGCGAACGTGCCCAGCAACATCGCCTTCGTCGTGCTCGCGGCGGTGGCGATCGTTACGATCTTCGCCAAGGCCTGGGTCGGGCGCGGCTCCGCCTTGCAAGGTGGAGCGATCTCGGGCCATGCGGCGCTGGCCTTTGCGGCGGCAACCCTGCTGGCGTTCCTCTACCAGCGGCCGCTGGCGGGGCTCCTCGCCTATTTCGTGGCCTTCCTGGTGGCCCAGAGCCGGGTCGAGGCGAAGATCCATACCACCGCCGAAGTGGCGGCCGGGTCGGTCCTGGGGATCGTGGTCGCCTTAGCGATCTACCTGCTTGCGAGGTCCCACCTTGCGATATAACGGGTACCCGATGCACCACCTGGAAGGTGGTGCAAAGGTTTTTAGCCCAGGATGGGCGGTACCGCGCAGCGGTAAAAAACCGATGTGTTATAATGGCGCCGTTTTGAATAGCGACCCCGACCGAAGTAGTCTGCGGTGACGCCGGTCCATCCGAGCGGGCTCGAAATCACGGCCCTGATCGTCTTGGTGCTCTGCTCGGCCTTCTTTTCGGCTTCCGAAACGGCCCTGGTGGCGGTTTCGCGGGTTCGTGCGCGGGCGCTCGAAGAACGCCATCTGCGCGGGGCCGCGAGCCTGGTCAAGCTCGTCGACGACAAGAGTCAGGTCCTTACCTCGATCCTGATCGGCAATACGATCGCGCTGCTCGCCGCCGACTCGCTCGCGACCACGATTGCGATCGACATGGGTCTGGCGCAAGCCGCGATCTGGTCGACGGTCGTGATGGCGGTCGTGCTGCTGCTCTTCGGTGAGATCATTCCGAAGACGCTGGCCGCCGGCAACAGCGACCGCTGGCTGCTGCAGCTCGGGCGGGTGATGCGGGTGGTCGCGACCGTGCTCGGGCCGATCAGCAACGCCTTCATCTTCGTCGCAAACGTGATCCTGCGGATCTTCGGCGTGCGCGTGACGCATCAGATCTACATTACCGAAGAAGACATTCGCGCGGTCGTCAACGTGGGCGCCGAGCAGCGCGTCATCGAAGAAGAAGAGCGCGAGATGATCCACTCGGTCATCGAATTCGGCGATACGATCGTCCGTGAGGTGATGACGCCGCGTCCGGAAATCGTCGCCGTTTCGATCGACGACTCGCCGCGCCGCGCGCTCGACCTCGTGATCGCCGAGGGGTATTCGAAGTTACCCGTCTACCAAGAATCCAAAGACGACATCGTCGGCGTCGTGCACGATCGCGAGCTTTTGATCGCGCTCGCCAACGGCGCGCTCTCGCAGGTGAGCCTGCGTTCGTTGATGCGTCCGGTTTCGCATGTTCCGGAAACCAAGAAGATCGCCGAACTCCTGCGCGAGATGCAGCGCGACAAGTTTTCGATGTCGATCGTGGTCGACGAATACGGCGGAACGGCGGGACTGGTGACGATGGAGGATCTGCTCGAAGAGATCGTCGGTGAGATCCGCGACGAGCATGACATCGACGAACAAGAACCGATCCACCTAGTCTCGGACGCGGAAGCGGTGGTGGAGGCGGGCACGAATATCGAAGACGTAAACGAAAAGCTCGGCACTCATCTGCCGACCGAGGATTTCGAAACGATCGGCGGCTACATCGTCGGGCTCTTCGGCCGTCTCCCGCGCGAGGGAGAGGAGATCGAGGCCGACGCGCGCACGCGTTTGAAGGTCGAGCGCACGCGCGGCCGGCGGATTCTCTCGGTGCGCATCTTCACCAGTCCCAATGGCGTGGTCCCCGGTGGGGAAGAGGTGCATGTCGACGATCTTGCTCGGTGAATATGAGGCGCTGCTCTCCGCTGCACGCGAAGTGCGTGAACGCGCCTACGCGCCGTATTCGAAATTTCGGGTCGGGGCCGCGCTCGATACCGGTGACGGTGCGGTGTTCCTGGGGTGCAACGTCGAGAACGCGAGCTACGGCCTCTCGATCTGCGCCGAGCGCGCGGCGGTGGCATCGGCCGTAACCGCAGGCTTTCGCAACTTCACGGCGATCGCAATCGCCGGTCCCGACGGTGTGCTCACCAGCCCCTGCGGCGCATGCCGGCAAGTGCTGGCCGAATTCAATCCGGCGATGACGGTGATCTTCACGGCGCCCGACGGGCCGGTTGCCGCCACGCTCGAGGAGCTGCTTCCCCATTCCTTCGGCCCGTTCGTATAAGACGCGCGGCATCGTGCTGCGCGCCAGGCCGCTGGGCGAAGCCGATCGCATCATCCGCCTGTATACCACCGACCGCGGAAAACTCGACGCGGTGGCGAAAGGCGTGCGCCGTGCCAAAAGCCATTTCGCCGGCAGGCTCGAGTTCGGCAACGAATGCGATCTACAGATGCATCAAGGGCGTTCGCTCGACGTCATCGTCGGCGCCGACATCGTGCATGCCCCGTGGGAGCGTCTGGTCGAGCCGGACCGGTTTGCGACCGCGCAACTGGCGGCCGAATTGATCGACGCATTCTGTGAACCCGAGCTCGCGATGCCCGACGTGTACGAACTGCTCGCCGGGGTGTTGCGCGCCATCGCCGCCAGCCAGGAGCCGCGCACGCTCGTGCCCCGCTTTTCACTGCGGCTGCTCTCCTCGCTCGGGATCGAGCCTCCGTTCGAGCGGTGCGTGCGCTGCGGCAAACCGCTCGATGGCCCGCGTGTTTGGGTCGATCCGCAGAACGGCGGACTCATCGGCGCATCGTGCCGCGAATCCTGGCGCGATCTGATCGAACTCGACGAGGTCGACGTTCGCAATCTCGCCGACCTCGGCGCACCGCGCGGCGCGGCGCGTGCGAGCGTGCATGCACGCCCGCGCGTGGCCGCAGCCATCGCGGAGATCGTGACGCATCACCTGGGCAGAAAGCCCAAGGCCGCGTCATAGGCATCTTGGCACTCGACGTCGGCAGCAAACGGATCGGTCTCGCGATCGCCGATCCGACGCAGAGCTTCGCTTTGCCGCTCGGCACGATCGAACGCAGCAATCTGCGCGCCGATCTGGCGCAGATCGCGGAGTACGTCGAATCGTACGACGTGCGCGAACTGGTTGTCGGCGATCCGGTTGCGCTCTCCGGCGAGCGCGGAATCGCAGCGGAAAAAATGGATGCGTTCGTCGAAGCCCTTCGCCGCGTGTTCGCCGGAACGATTCATCGTGTCGACGAACGGATGACGACGGCGCAGGTGACCAAGACGCTCATTGCCGCCGACGTTTCGCGCAAGCGGCGCAAGGAAGTCGTCGACAAGATGGCGGCTGCACTGATCCTCGAGACCTTTCTTGCGCGCCGCCGGAACGCATGACGCAGCGTTCGAAGATACTCGGCGCGCTGGTGGCGCTGGTCGTGATCCTGGGGCTCGGCGCGGTGGGCGCCTGGTCGGCGTTGGTCTATCTGGATCGTTCGCATCCGACGGAAAAAACCGACGTGATCGTGCCGCCCGGTGCATCCTTTTCCGACATCGCAGCGCTGCTGGAAGAGCGCGGCGTGATCGGCAACTCGTTCGCGTTTCGCATTCTTGCGCGCCTGCGTCATGCGGACGTCGAAGTGCGAGCGGGTGCGTATGCGTTCGCGCCGCACGCCACCGCCGCCGAAATCTTGGAGCAACTCGTGACCGGCGGCGCGCAGATCGCGACGTGGGTTACGATCCCCGAAGGGTATCGCGACAGTCAGATCGCGCACCGGCTCGCGGCGGAGGGAGTTGGGGCTGCCGAGGCTTTCGAGCGCTCGTTCCGTACGACGAGTCTGGACGTCGACGGCACGCGAACCCGCGGCCTCGAGGGCTTCTTGTTTCCGAGCACCTATCTCGTACCGCTGGACGCGACGCCGGCGCAGGTCGCGCGCCAGCTCACCGACCAGTTCTTCAAAGAGCTACCTTCCGATGCTGCGCAGCGGGCGCGGGCGCTGCACGTGACCGTACCGCAGGCAGTGACGGTGGCATCGTTGGTCGAACGCGAGGCCAAGATCGATGCCGATCGCCCGCTCATCGCCGCCGTTATCTACAACCGGCTGCGGCTGGGGATGCCCCTGCAAATCGACGCGACGATCGAGTATGCGTTGCCGCGCTACAAAAGCGAGCTTTCCCTGCACGATTTACAGGTCGATTCACCCTATAATACGTACCGGCATGACGGCTTGCCGCCGACCCCAATCGCCAACCCGGGCCTCCCCTCGCTGGAGGCTGCGCTTCACCCGGCGAAGACCGATGCGCTGTACTATGTCTATTGCGGTAATGGGCACCATGCCTTTGCGAGTACACTTGCCCAGCATCAAGCCAACGTCGCACGCTGCTTACATTAGATACTTAAGGAGCCAAGATGTCGTCCAACAACGGTGAAACCAGGAGCGGACCGCTCGAATTGAGCGAAGTGCTCTACATCGAAACCAAGGACGGCGGCGAGCTGCCGTTCGAGGTGGTGGGCATTCTCGAGGACCCCGACGACGGCACCTCCTATGCCGTGCTGATGCACGAGCCGCAAGACGAAGAAGCCGAGAGCGAATTCATCGTCACCGACCTCGAGGGCAATCTGCTCGAAGACGACGCGCTCGCACAGGAAATCCTCGATGAGTTTCTGGTCTTCGCCGAGGAGGCCGGCGACGAAGGCGGGGAGGCTCCCTAAATTCGAATACTCTTTCTCTCGGCGAGCGTCGGCGTCGGCCACCTTTCGGCGGCCAATGCCGTTTGCGCCGGGTTGCGCGAGATCGATCCATTCGCGCGCACCAACGTCGTCGATTCGTACGAGTATGCCGCGCTTGTCGTTTCGCGCGTGGTTTCCGACGGCTACCTGCAGATGGTCAAAACGATTCCGCAGATGTATCGTTACATCTACGATCGCGCCGAACGCGCGACCGAGGTCGGTCCGTTTCGAACTTGGGCTCATCAGTTCACCGCGAGCAATCTTCGCCGCGTGGTCCAGCGCGAGCGCCCCGATGCGATCGTGTGCACGCATGCATTCCCGAGCGGCGCGATGGCGGAATACAAGCGGCTGTACGGTGAGTGCCCGCCGGTCATCGGGATCGTGACCGACTTCGCGGTCCACGCGTTCTGGATCCACGACAATCTCGACGGTTACTGCGTGGCGACCGAAACAATGCGCGAGCTGATGATCGCGCGCGGCGTCTGTCCGGAACGGATTCTCGTGTGCGGCATTCCGGTGGACCCGCGCTTCGGTCAACCCTGCCAGTCGCGGGCCGCGATTCGCGAACGCCTCGGCATGCCGCCCGACCGGCAGATCGCGCTCGTGATGGGCGGCGGCCTCGGGATCGGCCCGCTCGAGCATATGCTGCGCGCCATGGAAAACGTGGGCACACCGATTGCGGCAATGGTAATCGCCGGACGTAATTCGCGCGTCGAACAGCGCGTGCTTGCCGCTGCCGAGAGCGTGAGCTATCCGGTGCGCGTGGTTCGCTTCGTGGACAACGTCTACGATTACATGCATGCAGCGGACGTGTTCGTCACCAAACCAGGTGGCCTCAGTACCGCGGAGGCGCTCGCCGCCCACGTTCCGATGGTTTTGTTTAAACCGCTGCCGGGACAGGAAGAACGAAATGTGCGTGTGCTTACGGAGTGGGGTGTCGCGCTGCGCGCGCGGCGCATCGACGATCTACCCGCGGCGCTTACCGCCGTTCTGACGGATTCGGCGCGCCGCGAGCGAATGGTTCAGGCGGCAGGGCGGCATGGGCGCCCGAATGCCGCACGTGAAGCCGCATCACTCATCTTTGGGCTTGCGACGGCAGCGAAGGAGGTTCCAGCGTGAAGCTCCCATCTTCCTCGACCTACGCGTTCTGGCTCTCGCTCCTGCGCATCTACGCCGGCGCGTTCTGGCTGATGCACGGCATCCCGAAATTCCTGAACAGCCAAGACTTCATGCCGCCCAACGGCATGATGGTGGAGTTCCTCAATACGCAGATCTCGCACGTAAGTGGTCCGTATCAGTCGTTCCTGATCCACGTCGTGCTGCCCAATGCATCGTTCTTCGCCGAGCTCGTGCGCTTGGGTGAAGTCGTGACCGGCGCATTGCTGCTGCTCGGATTTTATACGCGCCTGGGCGGATTGATCGGTATCTTGCTCGCGCTCAATTACATCTCGGCCAAGGGCGGCCTCGCACATCTGAGCGTGTGGTCCGGATTGGATTCCACCGCGCTGGTGCTCTCCGCCGTGAATTTGGTGCTCCCGACCGGCCGCATGCTCGGCGTCGACGGAATCCTCGCGCGCTTGCGGCACCACCGCAAAGCTGAACCGGCTGCCGTCTTTGTCGAGGAACCGCCGATGACCGGACCGAGCGCGCCGAGCCCGTAAGGCGGTGCCCGACGAGCGGCTGTTCGCGCACCCGCTGCACGAGGTGTTCAGCGCCGCGCGCCGCGCGATCCAAGAAGAGGCCGCCGCGATCCCTTGCAAGAGCGCCGATGACGCCTACCTGATACGCCGGATCCTGGAAGCGCACGCCGTTGCCCTTCCCGAGTTCGATGTGAAGGCGATTGCCGCCGATCTGGACGATCAGGGCGAGTACGCAACCTACGTTCACGAGATCAAGAACCCGCAGGCGTTTCATTGCCAGCCCACGAGCGCGGGAACGATCGAGCATGCCTACGAGGTTCACCTGACCGAGGATCGGATGACGCTCAAGTTTCGCGCCCATCTGCAACCGGGAGCGACCAGGCACATTCACGAGCAGATCGCCGGCGTGATCGCACGAAACGTAGCGAAGCTTCGCGAGGAAATACCGTCGCGAAACGCGTCGCTCGAGCCGGTAGCCGCAGCCGCCGTCGAGCAGCGCAAGCAGTTCTGCGAAGAGCTGGAACGCCGTCGAAGAGATTTGCTCTAAGGCCAGCGGTCCGTGAGACTATCCGATGCCATCGCGGCGTACGAGCGCGCGAACCTCGATGAACACGGTCCCTTGGCGACCGCCGGATTCTCGGCCTTTTATCGTTCGGGACAAGGCCTGGCGGTTTCGCGGATCGCGCCGGTAACCGAAGAGGGTAACGAGGAGGCCGCTGCGTTCTGCCGGCGCTTCCTCACGCAACTGGACGAACTCGACGGATCGGCTCTCGAGGGGCAAGAGCGCCTTTCGCTCGCCGTGCTCCGCTCGGCCATCGAGCGGCGCGAAGCAGCGAGCCGATATTATTGGTACGAACCGTGCGTTACGCCGTATCGCTCGTTTATCGGGACCTTTCGGAGCATCTTTCGCGCGTTCGACGTCGAGTCGGACGAAGCTCGAACGCGTTACCTCGCGGTCATCAGAGACGTCGGCCTTTACGCGCGGGCGGTACGAGCGAAGGTCGCCGGCCAAGTCGAGCGCGGGATCGTGCTTCCGCGACGCGCGATTCCTCCGATCGTCGCGCTGCATCGCGCCGCCGTCGACGCCGTGAGGAGCCCGTTTCTTCCGCCGCCCGAAAAATTGGCGGTTCTCGACGAGACGCTTCGTGCGCGCTTTTTGAACGATGCGCAAAATGCGATTCGTACAGAAGTCTCGCCCGCTCTCCAGGAATTGGCAGACGATCTCGCGGGGGCTTATCTTGCTGCGGCATCCGATACGATCGGGCAGTCATCGTACCCGGGCGGTGCCGGCTATTACGATTACCTCGTCCGCGCGAATACGACGCTCGATCTCGATGCGAAAACGATCCACGAGCGCGGTCTTTCGACCGTCGATGCGCTTCGCAACTCGATGGCCGAGCAGCGAGAGCGGCTCGGCTTTCGCGGCTCCGCGCCGGAGTTTCATTTCTCGCTTCGCCATGACGCGCGCTTCGTGCCGACCCGCGCCGAACAAATCGGTGACCGCCTAGAGCTGTTCGCACGGCGAGCCGATGACGTGATGCCGGCGCTGTTCTCGAAGAAACCGTCGGCGCCGTTCGGCGTAAAACGCTTGCCGCCCGATCTCGAGGGCGGGATGACGTTCGGGTATTACCAGCCCGGCGCAAAGGCCGGCGAAACCGGCTACTATATCTACAACGGCTCGAAGCTCGAAGAACGATCGCTCTTGAGCCTGGCGTCGCTTGCGTTGCACGAACTCGTTCCCGGTCACCACTACGAAATCAGCATTTCCCGGGAAAACGAATCGCTGCCGCGTTTTCGAGCGTTTCAATCGATCTCGACGTACATCGCCGCCTATCACGAAGGTTGGGCCGAATACGCAGCCGATCTCGGCAAGGAACTCGGAATTTACGAGGATCCGTACGACCTATACGGGCGCTACGCGCTCGACATCTTTATCTCGTCTCGTCTCGTCGTCGACACCGGCCTGAACGCTCTGGGATGGAGCCTCGAGCGTGCCGCCGAGTTCATGCGCACGAACACGCTGATGTCGGAAACGGAAATCGATTCGGAACTCTTGCGCTATGCAACGGACCTTCCGGCGCAGAGCCTGTCGTACAAGCTGGGCTCGCTGACCTTCGCCGACTTACGCGAAAAGGCACGTACACAACTCGGTTCGGCGTTTGACGTGCGCGCTTTCCACGAGCGGATCGTTCAAAACGGCGGCATGCCGCTCACCCTGGTCAAGGCGGAGATCGATCGGTTTATCGGCGGCGACCGGTAGAATCAAGCAAGCATGGTTTGGCATCGTCCTCGGCATCCGCCGTTGGTTTGAGCGTGTTCTTGTGAGCTATGAGCGCGTCGCCGACCCCATCGCGGGTGGATGTCACCGAGACCGGTCTGCGCCGCGCGCTGATCGTGGCCGGGGTGATGGCGGCGGCGCTGATGCAGACGCTCGACTCGACGATCACCAACGTGGCGCTGCCGACGATTCAGGGCAACCTCGGCGCGACTCAAGAGGAAGGCACGTGGGTCGTCACCGGGTACACGATTGCCGCGCTCGTCGTGATCCCGCTCACGCCATGGCTTCAGAACCGCTTCGGGCGTAAGAATTATTTCGTTGCTTCGATCGCGGGCTTCACCATCGCGTCGGTGGTCTGCGGATCGGCGAGCAGTTTGGGTGTTTTGGTTGTCGCGCGCATCGTGCAGGGCGCGTTCGGCGGCGGTTTGCTGGCAACCGCACAGTCGATTCTTCGCGACACGTTTCCACCCGAGCAGCTTGGTCTCAGTCAAGGCATCTTCGCGCTCGGCGCGATCATGGGACCGGCACTCGGGCCGCCGCTGGGCGGCATTTTGGTGGACAACTATTCGTGGAACTGGGTCTTTGACATCAACATCGGCCCGGGCATTTTTTCGGCGATCGTACTCGGCTTGATGCTCCGCGATCCCGAACCGGGGCGCGCGGGGCAGGTGGATTTCGTCGGGCTCCTTCTGCTTGCGGCGGGCATCGGGTCGATGCAATATGTGCTGACCGAAGGTGAACCCCACTACTGGCTCGCCGATCCCGCCGTGTTGATCTTGACCGTCGTCATGGTCATCAGCTTGTGCTCGTTCGTCTACTGGGAACTGTTTCGAACGCAAACCCCGATCGTCGATCTGCGCATCTTGCGAAATCGGAGCGTCGCGGCCGGCTCGATTCTCGGACTCTCGCTCGGAACCGTGGTCTTCGGCACGACCTACATCCTGCCTCAATTCACGCAAGGGCCGCTCGGCTTCACGCCCTCCCTCAGCGGTTTTCTCTTCATTTTGCGTGCGCTGCCGATCATGTTCATGACGCCGCTGATCGTGCGTTTCGCGGGACGCTTCGATCCGCGTCTCGTGCTGGGTTCCGGCTTCGTGCTGGTGAGCTTCGGCAGCTGGCTGCAGGCGCTCGTCACCAACCCGCAGGCGAACTTTTGGAGTTTTGCGCCGGCGCTGATCACCACCGGTATCGGATCTGCGCTGCTCTTCATCCCGCTTTCGATCGCGGTGCTCGGCGCCACGACGCCGCAGGAAGGCCCGAAAGCGGCGGCGTTCATCAATCTCTCGCTGCAACTTGGGGGCTCGATTTCGGTTGCCGCACTGGACGTCATCATCGACCGGCGCTGGTCGTTCCACTCGTCGGTTCTCGGCGCCAACGCGAACCTGCAGGCGCCGGCGGTTGCATTGTTTTTGCAGCACGGCGGCACCACCGGTGAACTCGCGCGGCTGGTCAACGCCCAGGCCGCCATCCTTGCGTACGCAGATGCGACGATGGTGATCGCGCTCGTTTGTCTGCTATGCACGCCGCTCGTGCTGTTCATGCGGCGCCGCCGTGCGATCGCTGCACCGGGCTCGGCCCCTGCGGCACGCTCCGGCGCTGAAGCCGCCGTCCACGCCTGAACGACGAGGGGTCGGTGCGTGAAATACCCACGAAACGACGCTTGTCTCCTCTTCGAGCAAGTGCTATAGTCAGCAGACGCTGAGGCGGCTCCTCGCCACTGTTAGATGGAGGCGGAAGTCATTTATGACGCACCGACGAGTTCCCCATCTCACGTCGACCGTTGTTCTCATAGCGCTCACCGCTTGCAACGGAGGCACGCGAACGACACCGCAGGTCCAGCCACTGGGAAATGCGGTACGCCGAGCCACGAGCGTTGCGACGACGACCCAGTCCTTCGCCATTTTGGCGACCGATGCGCAAACCGCCAAATTGCAATTCGCGCAAGGCACGAATATCGACGGCAACGTTGCCGCATCAGCGGCTCGGCAAGCGGCTATCGAGCTTCAGCAGAACGCGAGCATCAACGGTAACGTGGGAGCCATCGCTTCGCAAACTACGCTGAGTTTGGAACAGCATGCTTCGATCAGCGGAACGGCGTACGTGCCGGCGGGAACCCAAGTTCAGGTGCAGCAAGGGGCTTCGATCGGCGGCGGCGTCTCGAACGCCGCGCCCGTTCCTTCGATTGCTTCAGCGGTCGCGGCGGCACAGACGACCAGCGCTTCCGACGCGAGCCTCCCCGTAACGATCGCTTCGCCGACGACGATCGATACGACCCAGGGACAGAGTGTGACGATCACCGGAACCGCCTCGGTCAACGTCGTCGACCTCAGCGCGCTCGACCTGGCGCAAAACTCCAGCCTCACGTTCAGCGGCGCGGCCGGAGAGTCGTTCGTCGTGAACGTGGCCGGCGAAGCGAACGTGCAGCAAAATGCCCAGGTACGCGTGAGCGGCGGCATCACGGCGGGTGACGTCGTGTTCAACTTCACCGGCGCGAACGGCGAGATTCAACTTCAGCAAGGCGTGTCGTTTCAGGGCTCGATTTTGGCCCTTTCGCGCCCGAACGTCGAAATACAGCAAAACGCCGTCGTCGGCGGCTCGGTGATCGCGGACGGGCAGAACCTCCAGCTCCAACAAAACGCCGTCGTGCAAAACACCGCGCCGTCGGCAGCGCCGACGTCGCCCGTGTGGATCGGCGACGCATTTGGCGGCAACCAGTTGCTGCACTATGCGGCAAACGCAAACGGGAGCGTGACGCCGACGCAAGCGCTCGTCGGCGGTAAGCACGCTCGGGGGATCGCTTTCGATGCGAGCGGCAATCTCTACGTCGCCGAGGGAAATCAGGGCGTCGCGTTCTATCCCGCGCCGCTGAGTGCCGCATCGATTGCGACACGCACGATCGGACCCGGGCCGCTCTGCGGCGGCGGCGCGACGGCGATAGCCGTGCAGGCGGGCGTGCTCTACGTTGCGGGAGGACCGTGCGGCAGCTCCGGCGCCGTGTCGGTATTCCCGACCAATTGGTCTGGAACAGCCCCGACGCCGACGGCAGTCATCGATACCGGTTTGGGCAGCGTGAACTCGATCGCGGTCGACCCGAGCGGAAACATCTACGTTGCGAACTCCGGCAACGGCTCGTCGGTACTCGAGTTCGCGCCGATCGGGACGCAGACCGGGACGCTGACGCCGGCACCTTCGCGTACGATCCCCGGCTGTCTAGCTGCGCAGGAATGCCTCGGTGGAATCGCTACCGACAGCAGCGGCAATCTGTATGTCGGTAACGGCAATAATCCCGAAATCGCCGTGTTCCCCCCGTCGACGGCGGTGACGACGCCAACATACACGCTTAGCACGTACGCTGGAAACGGATGCGGGCTGTGGTCGGTGGCTGTCGACAACGCCGGGAACATGTGGATGCTTACGTTTGAATGCGGAACCTCGCAGCAATCCATAGTCGAGTTTGCCCCCGTCGCTTCGGGAACGACGGGGTCGGTCGTTGAGGCCCCCGTGCTTGCTCTTAACCCCGGAATAATGCAGTGGGGCTCGGGCAACGGGCTGGCAGTCGACCCATCGGGCAACGTCTGGACGGCCAACGATTACACCACGACGATCACGGGGTATGCTATCGCCGGGCTTTCGGGGACCGTAAACAATCCGACCGCTTCAACGACGATCACGCAAGGGCCGGATACCGTTTTCGGTCCGGCGCAGCTCGCCTTCGACAACGCCGGAAATCTCTGGACGCCGAATAGCAACGCTACGCTTGCCGAATTCTCGCCGAGCGGCGGGGCCTTGAGCTTCGCAGCCCTTCTGGCGCCGCCAAACCTGGGCTGCCCCGTAGGTCTCGCGTTCGACGCCAGCGGCAACATGTATGTCGCCGACGTCTGCGGGCAGGTCGTGTCGGTCTTCGCGCCACCGTTCACGTCGAATTCCGTGCCGGTGCGAACGCTGCAGGTATCAGGGCTTGGTGCCCAGACGCAGATCGCGCTCGACGCGAACAACAACCTTTATGTTTTGAACGAGAGCAATAATAGCGTTGTAATTTATCCTGCGGGTGCCGGCGGCGCTGCAACGCCGCTCGCGACGATCACGAGCAGCGGCGGCAGCATCGCTTCACCCACCGGGATCGCGGTCGACGATGTTGGGAACATCTACGTCTATAATTCGTCGGGATCCGGCTCGGTCTCGGTTTTCCCGCCGGGGTCGAACGGCGCGGCGACGCCGTCGCGGATCATCACCGTCTACGACGGCAGCGGTTTCCAGCTCGCGGTGGATAAGCAGCTAAACCTCTACGTGAGCACCGGCTCCGGCTTTGCGGTGTACGGACCGACTGCGAACGGAAGCGCCACCCCGATTCGCAACGTGACCAGCAGCCAACAACTCAGCGGCATGGGTATCGTCCTCTCTCCGTAGTAGCTGCGCCCTCGGTGCTGCCGGTCCACTCATCGGGACCGGAGCACCGAGTAAGGCGGTCGAGCTTGTCGCGGACGCCCAGGCGCAGGCACGCCGAGCGAACGAGTCGAACGCACGGGGCTGATTCGCCGAAGGTACGGAGAGATGGCCGAGCGGCTGAAGGCGGCGGTTTGCTAAACCGTTATACGATGTAAAGTCGTATCGAGGGTTCGAATCCCTCTCTCTCCGAATTCCCGACCCGCGGGCAGGGAATAAAAAAACGACCCCGTATCTTCGTGGGTCGCATCGGGCGGTCGTAGCTCAATTGGATAGAGCAACAGGCTACGAACTTGTAGGTTGGGGGTTCGAGTCCCTCCGACCGCGGATGTACAAAAAAGACCCGGTTTGCACCGGGTCTTTTTTGTTTGCGACGGCGAAGCATAACGCATGGCGACGTGGAACGACGTCGCGCGTCTTGCGATGGCCCTGCCGCAAACGTGCGAGACGGCCAAGCACGGCATGCGATCCGGGCGTGTATTTCACGACCCCGCACTTCGATGGGTATCCGGCCGTACTGGTGCGGCTCGGCAAGATCAAAGCCGGCGAACTGCGCGACCTGATCCTGGAAGCGTGGCTAGCGCGTGCCCCGGCGCGGCTGGCCGATGAGTACCTGCGCTCGCTATGATTTCGGCGGGACGAGAACCATCGTCGCGCGCGGATAGGCGAAGTAGATGGTATCGAAGTTGCGCAGGAAGTCCAGGCTGACCAATGCGGCGCGACCGCTGAACGAGGGTGATTTGCACGCACCGACATAGGTATAGTGAATCGGCCCGAGTTCCATCTCATCGATGTGCCCGCATTCAACCACTTCGTAGTTCGCGCCGATTCCGCGCATGCCGCGGTGCGAGCTGAAGTACCCGGCGAGGCTGGGGTCGACGAGCATCTTCAATCCATATTTCGTGGCGAGGTCGGGCGAGATGAGCACTTCCTGCGGATTGCCTGAGTCGATGGTGGCGTCGACGTCGATCGTGTCATCGAGTTTCATCGGTACGCTCGGCTGACCCGAAACGAGGTCGACGCCGACACGGACGCCGGGAATCTTGGTGAGATCGAGCGTTCCGGGCGGCTGAATCTGCATCGTTTGGTTGCTTACGTCCAGCGTGACGTCGGCGCCGGCCAACAAGCTAAACCCGAGCTGCCCGTCCGGCACAGCGGGGTCCAGGACATCGCCGCCGTAGGCCACCATCACGTTGTGCAGCGTATTGCCTCCGACCGTCAAGCTATCGACGCGCGCGGTTTGCACGTCCAGCGCCGACACGATCCCGTGTGCCTCGAAGGAACCGGCACTTTTCAGATGCGCCTTCGCAGCGAATTCGCGCGAGAAAAAGATCTCCGACGCGCCCGTGTCGAGCATGAACTTCCCCTGGACCCCGTTGACGGTGGCGTTGACGACGATGCGATGGGGGCTCAGTTCGATCGGGAACGGCTTGGGGTTGCTGAAATCCCAGGCGGCGGTTTGCACCGGCGGGTGCAGTTCGCCGGTCGTGACGTCGTTGGCCGACATCGCGGTGACGGTGTGCGTTGCCGTGCTGCCTTCGTATTTGTATCTCGTGATGATGCGCCGCCCCGCAGTCACCTCGCCGTACGCGAGCACGTCGAACGTCGTTTCGTAATCCGTGCCGGGGCCGATGGTGACGCGCTTGTAGGCGCCGCTGGCCGGGTCGACGCAGAGGTCGATCGGGAGCGAGTTCTGCTGTTCGACGTGAACGATCGTACAGGCTGTGCCGTCAACCGTGCTGCTGCCGCGCACGATCCAGGGAAGCGCGGTCACGGCGTCGGTGAAGACGAGATCGCTCGCCAAAATGTATTTATCGACTTTACCGATAAGCGGGACGGTGAAGCCGCTGGCGTCTGAGCGCCAAAAGACGTTTCCCGTGAAGCCGGTCGAAAAATTCTCGGCGCTTTGTTTTTCGGCTGTGTCCTGACGAAAGAGCGCGCCGATGGATTTCCAGTGTTCGGTACGCAGCACTTTGGCGTCGCTGTCACGCGTGATCGTTTCGGTTATGTCGAGCGACGAGACCGCATCCGAACCGAACTGCCAGCCGGTATAGGCCACGTGCTTGGCTTTGAGGGCGTTGCCGTCATCCGCGAACGCCGAGGACGCGCAAAGCAGAACGAGCCCGGCAACAACGGCAAAAGAGCGGAGCGAGTGCATAGCGTCCCCCTCGTCGGAATGGCGGCGACTTAAGCGGGGGAAGCAGGCCTCCCTTCGGACTTGTTACCTATAGCGGGTTCTGGTAAAGTCAGTTGTCGAAAACCGCCTTCGGCCGATGTGGCTCGGTAGCTCAGCGGTAGAGCAGGGGACTCATAAGCCCTTGGTCGGGTGTTCAAATCACCCCCGAGTCACCACTTCGGAACCCCCGCAACGTTGTGCGGGGGTTCTTCGCGCAGGGAATTGGGGGGCTGCGCTAGGATTGCAGCAGGTCCCGGTTCCCGGGGCCAAGCGGAGGGCCGCCGTCTCGGCGGCCGTTCCCCTATCCAGAGGTAAAGTTAGGAACCATGTCCACGATCCCGTGCGATTTCTGCCCCCACCCGGTCGATCGCAATCAGATGGAAGAGATCGAGATCTCGCACTACGTGCCCGACAGCTCGGGCGACGACCTCGCCTACGCGCGGACGTATTTCTTCGGCCATCCCGACTGCGTGCGCAAGTTCTACCGTACGCTGGTCGATCACAAATTGGACCTGTTCAAGCACATCCCCAGTGCCGGAACGGGAACGACGCCGGAATAGCGTGCGCCCGTAGCTCAGCTGGATAGAGCGCTGCCCTCCGAAGGCAGAGGCCGGGGGTTCGAATCCCTCCGGGCGCGATTCTTTTGCCGGGTGTGTAGATGATGACGGAGGACGAGAAGTATATTCGGCGAGCGATCGAACTGGCTGAAAACGCGGCTGACGACGGCGACGTTCCGGTCGGCGCGGTGCTCGTCAGCGGCGAGTTGATTCTCGAAGCGAAGAACGAGAAAGAAGCGCGGCCCGATCCGACGGCGCATGCCGAGATGCTGCTGATCCGCGAAGCCTCGCGCCGTCTGGGCGCGTGGCGCTTGCACGAGGCGACGCTCTACGTCACCAAGGAACCTTGCGTGATGTGCGCCGGCGCGATCATCGCGGCGCGGTTGAAGCGCATCGTCTATGCGGCGCGCGATCCGAAGGGCGGGGCCGACGGCAGCGCGTTCGACGTGCTGCAATCGTGGAAAACGAATCACCGGCTCGAAGTCACGTCGGGTGTCTTGGAAGAAGAAGCGGCCGAACAACTGCGGCGGTTCTTCCGTCGCAAGCGCCTTCCGCACGAGCGGGAAGGTATCGACGCCTAATCGCGTGTAGATACGGTGTCGCCAAGCGGCAAAACCGCATCACCCGGAGGGCGATGCAGAAGCCGCATCACCCGGAAGGTGATGAGGGCATCACCTGGATGGTGATGCAAGAGCCGCATCACCCGGAGGGTGATGCATGTGGATTTAGGGCAGGATGCCCGGTGCCACCATAGGTGGCAAAATCCATTCGGAGAGGTGGTCGAGTGGTTGAAGGCACCCGCCTCGAAAGCGGGCGTACCTGATGAGGGTACCGTGAGTTCGAATCTCACCCTCTCCGCCATAAACGAAGAAGCCGAGCAATGTGCGCGGCTTCTTTGTTTCTCGTCCTTCGACTACGGCGCTCCGCGGAGCTCGTCCTGAGCGAGCGCAGCGAGTCGAAGGGCTCAGGATGACAAAAGCTATGGACTGGGGCTGGGGCTGGGGCTTGGGCGCGGCGTGCCGGCGAGGCGCGGATCGGGAGCGGTCGCAGGAAAGGTGAAATCACTGAACGTCGTGACCGCCGCGACTTTGAACGCGCCGATGATCGCGACGTGCTGCGTGGCGCTCCAGGTTCCGCGCGTGATCACCCAGTAGCCGTCGACCATCGAGTAGTCCAGCCCGATCACCATATCGCTGCCGTTGTCTTGCAGCGTCACGTGCGAAGGCAACTGCGTTGCCGGATCCTCGATCACTTCCGACGGGTAGAATGTGTTGTTTCCGGTGCGCGGCGTCGGGTCGATCAGGAGATGCAGCGCCTCGGCGGTTGAGTCCGGCGCGTAGCGCGGCGCCCACTCGGAAAAATACGGAACGACCGCGTCGACGCTGGGATCCGGCGCCGGTTCTTGAAGTTGAAACGGCTGTCCGGGGGAGAAGGAGATCTCGATTTTCTTCAGATTCGCGAAGTAGCTGAACTGAAACGACGAGAACGGATCGAAGAACGGGATCACCGGGAACGCATCGCCGGTGCGTACCGCGCCGTTCGGAAGATCCTGCATCACCGCATAGTCATCGGCCACGCGCACGGCGACGTAGCGATTGATGTCCTCGCTGCGGTCGGCGCCTTCGACGTGGGTGCTCTCGCGAAACGTGATATACGCGGGCGCGGCGGTGAGATAGGTGTTCGCCGCGCGGTCGATCAGCGCGGCGAGCGCGGCATCGGCTCCGATCATACCGGGCGCTTTCGCCCGCAGGGAACGGGCGTACTGCTGCCGCAGAGGCCGAGGTGATCGAAGAACCATCCGCACCGACGATCGAGCGCGTGGTCGAACTGCGCCGCACCATTCACCGCCATCCCGAACTCGGCTTCGAAGAGCACCAGACTCAGGCCTTGATCGAGCGCGAGCTCGATGCGCTCGGCATCGAACATCGGCGCATCGCGCTGACGGGCGTGGTGGGCGTCGTGCGGGGCGCGCTTCCCGGTCACGTCGTCGGTTTGCGGGCAGACATGGACGCGCTGCCGATCACCGAACGGACGGGTCTTCCGTTTTCCTCGGAAAGCGCTGGGAAGATGCACGCTTGCGGTCACGACGCGCACACTGCGATGCTGCTCGGCGCCGCGCGCGAACTGCAGACCATGCGCGAGCGACTGCACGGAACGATCGTATTGCTCTTTCAGCCGGCCGAAGAAGGGCCGGGCGGTGCGCTGCCGATGATCGAAGCCGGCGCGCTCGACGATCCGAAAGTCGAGGCGGTGATGATGCAGCACGTCGACATGCGCCTTCCCGCCGGCACGATCAGCATCACACCGGGTCCGGTCAACGCATCGGCCGACGAGCTGCACATCACGGTACGCGGCAAAGGCGGACACGGCGGGTATCCGCATACCTCGATCGACGCGATCGTTGCGGCGAGCGCGGTGGTGCTTGCGCTGCAAAACATCGTCGCGCGCGAGATCGATCCGCTCAAAGCGGTCGTGGTCACGATCGGCACGATCGCCGGCGGCTACCGCAACAACGTCATCGCCGATGAAGTGCGGATGTCGGGCACGCTGCGCGCACACGATCCACAGGTGCGCGATGGCTTGGAAGCGCGTCTGCGCCGCATCATCGATCATGCGGCAGCGGCATACGGCGCGAGCGCGGAGGTTCGGATCGTGCACGGTTATCCGCCGGTCGTCAATAACGTCGAACTCAGCGAAAAGTTCGTGCGCTACCTGCGCGCGAATACGACGCTTCCGGTGGAGCGTTACGTTCCGACGATGGGCGCCGAAGACTTCGCCTACTTTGCGCAGCGCGTGCCGGGCGTGCAGGTGCGCCTCGGGATCGCCGGCGAGGCGGCGGGCGCGGTTCACCCCGCGCATGGGGCGCAGTTCCGGCTCGACGAAGACGCGTTGCCGGTCGGGGTGCAGACCCTGGTCGCCTTTGCGGTTGCCGGAGGAGCGGGCGATATCTTGGGGGTTGCTTGACCGGCAGGCACTATAGATAGGGCCTGAGAAGAAATCTGCCCATGGCGATCATGGCCGATGCCCTTGCCCGCCCCGGGCTGCGGTCGTACAGCGCGAGTCTCGATATCGAATCACCCGTCGAAGAGGCGTTCGCGCTGCTCTGTTCCGTTGAAAAGTGGCCCGTGTGGCTCCCCTTCTTGCGCAGCGCCTCCCTGGCGGATCCGGCATCTCCGCTGCAGGTGGGAAGCGAAGTGATCGTACGTTCGAGTCTGCCGGGGTACGCCGAGCAGCTCTACGAAGTCGACCAGCTCATCACGAACTTCCATCTCTCCCTGGTCGGTGCGTACTCCGTGCGCCGGACGCTCGATTTTCGGATCGAGCGCAAGACCTCGCGAGCGAAGCTTCGCGTCAAGTTCAGCTACCCCGCGTACGGGGGGCGGCTCGGCGCGCTGCTGGACGCCTGGAGACGCGGGCGGCGGTTCGAGCGCTGGCTCGGCGACGCGCTGCTGCAGTTCAAGGGGTTGGCGGAGTATGAGCGCTAGCAGTCATTGACCAAGAGTGCCAAGCTTGGTATAAAAGAACGCGTATGCCGCTCTACGACTACCGCTGCGCCGCTTGCGGCAAGCTGACCGAAATTCGTCATGGGTTCAACGAGACGAATCGCGAGCCGTGCCCGCATTGCGGCGGCGCGCTGACGCGCGTTTTTAATCCGGCGCCGATCGTTTTCAAGGGGTCGGGTTTTTATAAGACCGACTCGCGGCCGTCCGGTTCGAAGCCCGAGTCCAAGACGGATTCGAAGACCGACTCGACGTCGTCATCGCAGAGCGCGGCCGGCACAGGCTCGGCAAGCACCTCGAGCGAGTCCAAGACCAGCACGTCCGACCCGGCTGCCTAGCCGCACGAGGGGCCGAACCCTCTAAGGCAGCGGCGGCGGTTCATCGCCTTCGGGCGGTTCCCACTCCCAACCCTGCGCGGGCGGCGTACCGCTGGAAAAGCCGAAGCCCGGCGGTTCGGGCGGCGCGCCCGGAGGCGTGGCAAAGGGCATCCCAAAGGGTGCACCCGGACCCGGCGCGCCCGGTGCCGGCGGAGCCGGAGCGCCGAACGGCGCGGGTGCGGGTTTCGGCTTCGGCGGCGCCGGTGGTGGCGGCGGCGGGGCCTGGGCAACGGCCGGCTCGGGCTCGATCGTATCGGGCGGGGTGACGAGGCGCGGCGCGGCCTCGACCGGCGGCAGCTCGTATCCGCTCTGCGCGCTCACTTCGGCCGGCCGTCCGCGGCGGCGGCGCGGCGCGGGCTGGGCGCTCGCCGGCGCAGCCGCCGGTGCGGGGGCTGGAAGCGGCGGGCGCGAGGGAAGACGCGGGGTGAAACTGGGCACGAGCAAGTCGCCCGCGGCAGCACCGACCAGCACGTATCGCGGCGGCGGCAGCAACTGCGCGTCCGAACGCCGCGCGATTTGACGCAGCTCGTCCATGTACTCGCGCGGCGCGTCTTCCACTTCGATCGTGTCGAGTAAGAGTTGAATCGTGTCGATCAGATAGTGCCGCGGCGGTACCTTACTGAAAGCGAATACGTGCTGCGAAACGTCGGCCTTCACGCCGTGCAGCAATTTCTTCCAATACTCGAGCGGCTGATAGTATTCGAATTGTCCCAGCTCGCGTTTGGCTTGTGAATAGAGCAACGCGATGCGCTTGCCGAGTGGATCCGCCGGCGGCGCCGGCTCGATCACCGCCACCCGCCGCGCGACGCGCGCCAACTCCGAGAGCACCTGCGAATGGAAGAAGGGATCGATCTCGTGCAGATAATGGTGCGCGATCGCAAGATCGAAGCTGTTGTCCTTGGCCGGAATAACCGAGGTGCTTCCGCGCAACAAGCGCGCGTCGAGCTTGGAGAAGGCGTTGATCGGTTCGCTGCGATGCTCGATGACGGTGACCTTCGCGCCGCAGTCGATCGCCCGCTGCACCTGCGATCCGTCGGGACCGTATCCGCACATGAGCACCTTGGCTTCGGGAAGCACGACGATCGCTTCCCAGATCAAGGTCTCCAAATAGTGCGCTTCGGACGCAAATTCGTCCACCGTGTAGACCGGCTGTTCGTTCACGTGCGTTGAACGCTCCCCAGCGTTTCGAGAAAGGACGGGAAACTCACGTCGATACTAGCATCGCTGTCGATTCGCAGCGGTCCTGCGCCCGTCGCCAGCGTCGCGGCGGCCATCGCGATGCGGTGATCGTCGTGCGTGTCGATGTCCGCGCCGGTCGCGCGCGGTCGCGCGCCGCGGATCACGAGGCCGTTGGTTGCAACCTCGACCGCGATCTCGACCGCGCTCAGCAGCCGTTCGATGGCCGCGAGGCGGTCCGATTCCTTCGTGCGCAGTTCACGCACGCCCGTGATCTTCGTTTCGCCCTGCGCGAAGGCGGCAGCGACGGCGAGCACCGGGATTTCGTCGATCGCGCGCAACGCGACGTCGGGGCCGATCGTCGTTCCGTGCAAAGGCGCGTGGTGTACGAACAGATCGGCTACGGGTTCGCCGGATTGCTCGCGCGGATTGCGCAGTTCGATCGCCGCGCCCATCGCGAGCAATGCATCGAGCAACCCGGTGCGTGTCGGATTGACGCCGACGTCGGTGATGGTGAGCTCGCTGCCGGGAGCGACGGTTGCGGCAACGATGAAGAACGCGGCAGCGGAGAAATCGCCGCACACGGCGATCGGGTTCGCTTGTGTAATCCCGCTGCGCAGCTCGATCGTCTTTCCATCCCAGGTGACGTCGGCGCCGAGATACGTGAGCAGCCGCTCGGTGTGATCGCGCGAGCCGCGGTCCTCGAAAATCGTGACCGGTGTTTTTGAAAAGAGGCCCGCGAGCAGCAGCGCCGACTTCACCTGCGCCGAGGGAGAGAGCAGAATGAAACGCTGCGTTTCGATCCGTGGAGTGCCCTCGAACCGGACCGGAAGCTTTCCGCCGGTCGTCTCGATCTTGGCACCGAAGGCACGCAGCTGCGCGGCAACCGGTTCCATCGGACGGCGCCGCAGCGATTCGTCGCCGTCGAAGGTCGCGGGGACGTCGGCGCCCGCGCATACGCCGAGCATCATGCGCGCGGTCGACCCGGAGTTCATGCAATCGAGCGGTCCCATTGGTTCGTGCAAACTTCGTGCACCGATCGTGACGGCGTCGGTGGCATGTTCGACCCGTGCACCGAGCGCGATGAGCGCCTCCATCGTCGCACGGACGTCGCGGCCGGGATTGAGCCGGCGAATCTCCACCGGCTGCGCCGCGGCGGCGGCGAGCATCAGCGCGCGATGCGAAACCGACTTATCGCCGGGAACGGAAATCGTGCCGCGTAAGGGACCGGGTTCAAAGCTGCGCGAGCGGAGTTTGAGACTCGACATGAGACCGAGCCGGATGTTCTAGACGCGCGAGCTTTCGGCCCCCATCCGCCACAGGCAGAGAACGACCACGGTGAGCCCGGCGATGCCGATCAGGGGCGACCACAGGAGACCAAGCAAACCGAGCCCAGCGCCGGCCGCAATCAAAATTGGATAGGGGCTGCTCGTGGTAAAGACGCCGAGGTCTTCGCCGGCAGCATCGGCATTGGTGAGATCGGGCTCGTCGCCGTCCAGGCGCGCGCTGCGTTCACCGATGACCGCATAGATCGCGGCGAAGACGAGCGCGGCGGTCATCACGCCGAGCAGGACCGTGCCCACGGTCTCCTCGTGCGCGACCCACCAATAGACGAGTGCGATCACGAACCCGAATCCGGCCGAACAGCCGAAGATCCCGACGAACGATTTCACGAGTTCACCGTGTCCAAGACCGGACGCCGGCTGCGAATCGGCGGCAGTTCCTCGAAGTTGAACTCCGGCGGCGGTGAGGTCGTCGCCCATTCGAGGCTGTACCCGCCCCATGGATTCGCGGCCACCGGAACACGCCGCCGGGCGGCCGCGAACACGCTGGTTGCCACGTCGGCGAAGAAGACCATCACACCGATCGCGAGGATCACCGAACCGCCCGTCGCGATCGCGTTGAGCAGTCCCAAGTGCGCGATGTTGGGATAGGTGTACACGCGGCGTGCCATGCCTTCCAAGCCCATGAAGGCCATCGGGATGAACGTCACATTGAAGCCGGCGAACATCAAGGCGAAGCACCATTTGCCCAGCGTTTCATTGAGCCGGACGCCGAACATCTTGGGGAACCAGAAATAGAGCGCGGCAAAGAGCGCAAACATACTGCCGCCCGCGAGCGTGTAGTGAAAGTGGTTCACGATGAAGTACGAGTCGTGGGCGTCATAATCGATCGGCGGCGAAGCGAGCATCACCCCGGTGATACCGCCGATCAGGAAATTGAGCATGAATCCGACGGCGAAAAGCATCGGCGTCGAGAATTCGATCGAACCTTTCCACATCGTTCCGATCCAATTGACGAATTTGACGCCGGTCGGCACGGCGATGAGGAAAGATACCGCCGAGAAAAACGGATTGTTCACTGCGCCGGTCGTGAACATGTGATGCGCCCAGACGCCGATCGACAGACCCGCGATCGCGAAGGCCGCGATCACCAGCCCGACGTAACCGAAGACCGGCTTACGCGAAAACGTGGCGACGACCTCGGTGATGATCCCGAAGTAGGGCAAGATCATCACGTAGACCTCCGGATGGCCGAAGAACCAGAAGAGGTGCTGATAGAGAATCGGATTTCCGCCGAAAGCGGGATCGAAGAAGTGACCGCCGAGATGCCGGTCGATCAACAGCATCGCCAGGACCGCGGTCAGCGACGGGAACGCCATCAGAATCAAAACCGCGGTCGCAACGATCTCCCATTCGAAGATGGGGATGCGCCACATCGTCATGCCGGGGGCGCGAAAGAGAAAGATCGTGACGATCAAGTTCAGCGCCGTCAAGATCGTCGACACGCTCGCGAGCAGCAGTCCGAGCAACCAGAGGTCTTGACCGGCGCCGGTGCCCTCGGCGATCTCGGAGAGCGGCGCATATGCCGTCCATCCCGTCGCCGCCGCGCCGCCGTACATGGCGAAACCGCTGAAGACGACGATGCCGGCGAGCGCAAACATCCAGAACGCGGTCGCGTTGAGGCGCGGATACGCTACGTCCGGTGCGCCGATCTGCAGCGGCACCAAAAAATTCGCCAGACCGAGTCCGAAGGGCGCGATGACGAAGAAGATCATCGCGGTTCCGTGCAGGGTGAAGATCTGGTTGTAGGCGTGGGCGGAGAGGAAATCGTTCTCGGGGCGCGCGAGCTGCGCGCGGATGAGCATCGCTAAGATCCCGGCAATGACGAAAAACGTCATCGTCGCGACCATATACATGATGCCGATCTTCTTGTGATCGGTGGTCGTCATCCATTCGATCATGGGACCTCCACTCCACGAGAGGCAATGAACCGCTCGTACGCCGGATCGGGAACGACTTTGACCTGGAACGTCATGAGCGCGTGATCGAGGCCGCAGAACTGCGCACAGCGCCCGCGAAAGGTGCCGACTCGCGTCGGCGTGATCGCGAAAAGGTTCTGCATACCCGGTATCGCATCGCGCTTGAAGAGAAACGCGGGAACCCAAAACGAGTGCGTGACGTCGGCCGAGGTCAAGTCGATCTCGGTCGCTTCCCGCAGCGGAAGGTAGAGTGTCGGCGGCGCGAACGGCGTGCCGATCGTCGTGATCCCGCCGGGATAATCGAAGCGCCATGACCAGCGGAACGCGATCACGCCGACTTTGTTCGCGGGATCGGCAGCTACGCGATCGACCGGTATTTCGGCGATCATCGTTACGATGAAGAGGCCGATGACGATGAGCAGCGGGATGACGACGTAGAGGACTTCGAGCGGTTTATTGCCGCTGAACTGCGCGGGCTGGGGATTGCGCGAACGCCGATACGCGAAGATGCACCAGAAAATGCAACCGTAGACGAAGAGTCCGACGCACGCGGCGGCAATGAGAAAGACGTACCAATCCCCACGCATCGTAACGCCCTGCACCGACGCCGGATCGAGCAGCCATCGCATCGTTTCGAAACGATACCCGTATGGCGCATAAAATATCGTCGCGTCGGGTAGCATTCAACGTGGCCGTCAACGCGGGTGATACTTCTCGTCAATGGATGCCATTTCAGGTTCGGGCGCATCCCACCGTGCTCGGGACCGTGCTCTTCCTTGCTTCCGAGATGATGTTCTTTGCCGCGCTCTTCGCAACGTACTACGATCTGCGCGCGAACCGTGCGGTTTGGCCGCCGCCGGGCGTGCACGTCAACGTGGTCGAGGGCTCGATCGGGACGTTCCTGCTCTTCATCTCGAGCGTCGTGATGGTGCTGGCGACGCATGCGATGGACCGGGGTGCGATTCGGGCCGCGCGCTGGTGGACGGCTACCGCGATTATCGCCGCGCTCTCATTCATTCTGCTCTCGGTGCACGGCTATCTGGAGAACACGTTCACGATCGCGACCAACTCGTACGGCTCGATCTACTACACGCTCACCGGCTTCCATCTGGCGCATGTCACCGTCGGTATCGGAATTCTGCTCGCGCTGTTGATCGGGATGCGCAGTCCTACGCTGCGGGCGTATCATCGCCAAGGCGCGGAAGCAATGACGTACTATTGGCACTTCGTGTTCCTCGTGTGGGTCGGCATCTATCTCTCCGTGTACATCATCCGATGAGCCGGGCGGAACGCGCGATCGTGGTCGCGCTCTCGGTCGCGATCGTGGGCAGCATGGGATTCATCGCCGCCTACGCCGCCGATGCGGGCACGTTGTGGGAGGGATTTTCGCTGGCGGTCGCCTCGGCCGCGTTTGCAGCCGCGGCGCTGGGCTGGGCGTTCGGCATTCTTCCACAGGCCGAGGTCGTCGATCGGCGCGACGAATATCCATCGCAAGCGCCGCTGCGGAGCGAAGAAGACCGGCAGGTCGAGCGGGTCGAGCGCGGCCTCTCGCGCAACGGCGCACTGCTGCGCCTCGTGTATGCGGCGGTCGGCGTGTTCGGTCTGGCATTGCTCGTGCCGATACGATCGTTCGGACCACCGCTCGACTCGACGCTCTTTCACACGCGATGGCGCAAGGGTTTGCGCCTGGTGCGTCCCGACGGGAGCGCGGTACGCGTCGGGGATCTGGAAATCAACTCGGTCGTCACGGTTTTCCCGGAAGGCGCACTGGACGATGCGCTTTCAACGACCACGCTGATTCGCGTGCCGCCGGATCTTGCGCAGAGCACGCAGGGATACATCGCGTATTCGAAGGTGTGCACGCATGCGGGCTGTCCGGTCGCCCTCTATCGTCAGGCTGCTAAAGAGCTGATGTGTCCGTGCCATCAGTCGGTTTTCGACGTCCTCGAGAACGGGCGCGTCGTGTCGGGTCCGGCCGACCACAGCTTGCCGCGCCTGCCGATCGCGACGACGAATGACGGCTATGTGATTGCGCTCGGCGATTATCCCGAACCCGTCGGGCCGGGATTCTGGCAACGTGGGGAGGGTCCGATCCGCTCGACATGATCGAACGACTGCTGCGTTGGGTCGACGACCGGCTGGGAAGCGCGCACTTCGTCAGCCACGCGCTGCGCAAGGCGTTTCCGGATCACTGGTCGTTCATGCTCGGCGAGATCAACGCGTATGCGTTTCTGATCCTGATCGCGACCGGAACCTTCCTGGCGTTTTTCTTCGATCCGAGCGCGAGCAAGACGGTCTATCACGGGCCGTACAAACTTCTCGACGGCATCACGATGTCGCACGCGTACGCGTCGGCCGTCAACCTGAGTTTTGCGGTGAACGCCGGCTTGCTGATTCGCCAAGTCCACCATTGGACCGCCCTGATCTTCGTCGCCGGGATCATCGTGCACATGGGCCGGATTTTTTTCACCGGCGCCTTTCGCAAGCCGCGCGAGATCAACTGGGTCGTCGGCGTCCTGCTCTTTCTCCTCGCGATGCTGGAAGGGTTTACCGGCTATTCGCTTCCCGACGATCTGCTCAGCGGAACCGGGCTGCGCATCGCCGATTCGGTCGTGCTCTCGATCCCGGTGATCGGCACCTGGCTGTCCTCGTTCATCCTCAACGGGACCTTTCCGAGCAGTGCGCTGCTGCCGCGGCTCTTCGTCGTTCACGTCTATCTGCTGCCGGCGGCGATCGCGGGTCTGATCCTGATACACCTCGCGCTCGTCTGGCGACAGAAGCACACCCAATTTCCCGGACCCGGCCGGACCGAGCACAACGTCGTCGGCTCGCCGCTCTTTCCGCGCTACGCGGCAAAGTCGATCGCGCTGATGTTCGCGGTGGGCTCGGTGGTCATGGCGCTCGGCGCGTTCGTGCAAATCAATCCGATCTGGTTATGGGGCCCGTACAATGCCTGGCAAGTCTCGAGCCCCGCACAGCCGGACTGGTACATCGGCTGGCTCGAGGGCGCGCTGCGAATCGGGCCGCCGCTCGCGATTCACCTGTGGGGCCGCACGATACCCTCGCCGTTCTGGCCGTCGGTAGCGCTCCCGGCGGTGCTCTTCGCGCTGCTGTTGCTCTGGCCGTGGATCGATGCGACCCTGCGGCGGGATCATGCGTCGCACCATCTGCTCGATATTCCGCGTGACGTGCCGCTGCGCACGTCCTTCGGCGTCGCGCTGTTCCTCTTCGCACTCGGCCTGACCCTGGCCGGAAGCGACGACGTGCAAGCGCGATACGTCCACCAATCGATCACGGTCATCACGCGGTTCTATCAATGGTTCTGCATCATCGCCCCGCCGATCGGCTTCGGGATCACCTATGCGCTCACGTCGGACCTGCGCGCGCGCGGAGGCGTGCACCGAGCGCCTCGCGTTCGCCTGCGCAAGAATGCGCGCGGCGGGTTCGAGGAAGGTCCGCTCTCATGAAGATCGCTGCCGCGGCCGGCGCCGTCGCGTGTACCACGCTCGTGCTCTCGCCGCCGGTCGACGCGCTCAGCGACGCGTCGTTCGCGTGGCACATGGGCGAGCATCTCGTGCTGCTCTTCCTCGTACCGCTATTGATCGTGCTCTCGCAACCGTTCACGGCATTTCGGATCGTTGCGGGCAAACGCGCGACCGCCGCGTTCGTGCGCGTGACGCGGCCGCTGCACGTGCTCGCGCATCCGGCGCTCACCTTTTCGCTCTTCGTCGGTTATCTCTGGCTCCTTCACTTCTCACCGCTCTACGAGAGCGCGCTGGAGCATCCGCTGGTGCACGCCGGCGAGCATCTATTGCTCGTGGTCGTCGGGACGCTCTTTTGGCTGCCCGTGCTCGCGCCGCCGCCGCTGCGGCCGCCGGCATTCCCGGTGCGGCTGTTCTACCTGCTGCTCGCACTGCCGCAGGGAGCGTTGCTCGGATTTGCGCTCGGCGCGGCGCGTGCGCCGCTCTACCCGCACTACGCGGCCGTCATGGGAATGCAGGCGGCGCTTGCCGATCAGCGCAACGGCGCAGCGGTCATGTGGATCGGCGGCGGACTGGCGGTGCTGACCGCATTCCTCGCGACGTTTGGCGTATGGGCGGCGCGCGAAAGCGGCACGGCGCGGGAGCCGTTATGTTTGTAGCGTGCCGGCCGCTGGCGGTTGCATGGGCGATCGCCGGCGCCGTGCTGTGCGCCTGTTCACCGGCGGTCACGGCGAAGAGCAGCGCGAACGCCGGGACCGCGGCAACGATCGGCGGCGATGCGAAGACCGGAGCGCAGATTTTTGCGAAGAACTGCTCCGCTTGCCATGGTGCGACCGGGGTCGAGGGCGGAACCATCGGACCGTCGCTTCGCGACGAGAAGACGCGCATGGACTACAACGGCACGGTCTCGTGGATCGAAGACCCGGAGCCGCCGATGCCCAAACTCTATCCGCAATCGCTCACGCAGGCGCAGGTGCGCGACGTCGCCGCCTACGTGCAGTCGTTATGAGCGCGCTGCTCTTCGCCGCGCTGCTCACCGGCAAAACGCTCTACATGATGACCTGCGCGTCGTGTCACGGCGCCCGCGGCCAGGGCTCGAACGTTGCGCCGCCGCTCATCGGACGATCCGCCGCGGACATTCACCTCATGCTCGACACCGGGCGAATGCCGGCTTCGGTTCCATACGTGGACGAAATCCATCAGCGGCCGCGGTTCACGCAGCCGCAGATGACCGCGATCGTGAATTACGTTCTCTCGTTCTCACCGCACGCGGATCGCTCGCTTCCGCTCGTCATGGACGGAAACGCCGCCCACGGGCGCACGCTCTTCGCCGAGAACTGCGCCATGTGCCACGGTCCCACCGGCAACGGGGCGTCGGTCGGATCCGACGACGTCGCACCGTCGCTGATGCATGCGACCGTATTCCAAGTCGCCGAGGCGATCCGTGCCGGACCGTGGATCATGCCGCGCTTCGGGCGCGACGTGCTCAGCGATCGAGACGTCGACGACATCGCCCGGTACGTCAACGCCATTCAAACGCAGACCGATGGTGCGCAGCAGGAGAATGCGGGCGGGCTATCGCTCGGACACGTCGGCCCGGCCGCCGAGGGCTTCGTGGCTTGGTTTTTCGGCATCGGCGCGTTGGTGCTCTTCGTGCGCGGTATTGGAACAACGCGCTGAGGGGTAAGACGCAATCGTGAACACGAGCGATTTCCTCATGCGGCGTCTTATCGAATGGGGCGTGAAGCGCATATACGGATATCCGGGCGACGGAATCAACGGCATCATGGGCGCATTCGGCCGCATCGACGGGAAGATCGAATTCGTTCAGGTGCGCCACGAAGAGATGGCCGCGTTCATGGCGTGCGCGCATGCGAAGTTCACCGGCGAGGTCGGCGTCTGCATGGCGACCTCGGGTCCGGGCGCGATTCATCTGCTGAACGGCCTGTACGACGCGAAGATGGATCACGTTCCCGTTGTCGCGATCGTCGGCCAGGCGGCAACGACGGCACTCGGAGGCTCGTATCAACAAGAAGTCGATCTGCAGCAGCTCTACGAGGACGTCTGTGATTACGTCTACACGGTCTCGAGTCCGATGGCGGTGCGGCACATCGTCGACCGCGCATTGCGGACGGCGATGGGCTATCGCGGCGTCACGGCCATCGTCGTGCCCAAGGACGTTCAAGAAGAAAAATTCGAGGAGCCGCCGCACAAGCACAACACGCTCCACTCGAGCGTAGGCTATTTGCCGCCGGTCGTGGTTCCCCAGGCGGTCGATCTGCGCGCGGCGGCGGAGATTCTCAATAGCGGCGAGCGTGTCGCGATGCTGGTCGGCGCCGGCGCCTTCGGAGCTCGCGCCGAGGTCATCGCGGTGGCCGAGCGGCTGGGCGCGGGCGTGGCAAAAGCGCTGCTCGGCAAAGCCGTCCTTCCCGACGACCTCCCCTATGTGACCGGCACCGTCGGCCTGCTCGGCACCGCGCCCAGCTTCGAGATGATGGAGAAGTGCGACACGCTGCTGATGGTGGGCACGTCGTTTCCGTACGCCGAGTTCTTGCCGAAAGAAGGTCAGGCGCGCGGAATTCAGATCGACATCGACCCCAAGAATCTGGGGCTGCGCTATCCGACGGAATTGAATCTCGTCGGCGATGCGTCCGCGACGCTTTTCGAATTGTTGCCGCTTCTCGAAGAGAAGCAGGACCGCACGTGGGTCGAGCACCTGGCGAAGACCAAGCGGAGGTGGCACGAGGAGGAGATGGCGCGCGCCAACGTGAGCGCCGATCCGATCAATCCGCAGTTGCTCTTCGTTCGGTTGAACGAACATCTGCCTGATGACGCAATCCTCACCGGCGACGCGGGCACGGCGACCAATTGGTACGCGCGCAACATCATGATGCGCGGGCGCATGAAAGGGTCGCTCTCGGGCGGCTTGGCCACGATGGGCTCGGCCGTTCCGTATGCGATCGCGGCAAAGTTCGCCTTTCCGGACCGCGTCGCGGTAGCGTGCACCGGCGACGGTGCGATGCAGATGAACGGCAACGCCGAAATGCTCACCGTCGCGAAATATTGGAAGAGCTGGCACGACCCGCGCATCATCTTTTTGGTGCTCGACAACGATGACCTCAATCAGGTCACGTGGGAGATGCGGATCATGAACGGCGATCCGAAGTTCGAGCCGTCGCAGGATCTGCCGAAGTTCAACTACGCGCGCTACGCCGAGCAACTCGGATTTCTCGGCATTCGCGTCGAGCGTCCGGAAGACGTCGACGCGGCGTGGGACCGTGCGTTTGCGTCCGACCGGCCCGCGATCCTAGACGCCAGAGTATCCGCTGACATTGCGCAGTTGCCGCCCCACATCACGTTCGAAGAGGCGCACAATCTTTTCTCGGCGATGGCCAAGGGCGATCCCGATGAGGCCTCGGTGCTCAAAGAGTCGATCAAGGGTGTGCTCGCGGGCATGCTCCCGCACCGGGAGCGCACATGAGCGTCGCAGTTGCGCGGCAGGGTCACGGTTGTCCCGTCGCGGGACTCGACGTCTCGGTGTATCGCGTGCCGACCGACGGCGGCGCCGAGAGCGACGGCACCGCGCGCTGGGACGCGACCACGATGGTGCTGGTCGAAATCCACGCCGCCGGCAAGACGGGGATGGGATACACCTACGCGGACGAAGCGACCGCGCTCGTCGTCGAACGCGAACTGCGCGCGGTGCTCGAGGGCGCCGACGCGCTCGAAACCGCGCGGCGATACCACGAACTGCAAACGGCCGTCCGCAATATGGGCCGCGACGGTATTGCGGCGATGGCGATCTCGGCGGTCGATATCGCGCTGTGGGATTTACGCGGCAAGATCTTCGGCGTGCCGGTGTACGCGCTGATCGGCGCGGCGCGCGATTCCGCTCCGGTATACGGGAGCGGCGGGTTTACCTCGTATGGCGCGGATCGATTACGCCGCCAGCTGCGCGCGTGGGTCGACGCGGGCATCCCGCGTGTCAAGATGAAGATCGGAAGCGATCCGGCGGCCGACATCCCGCGTGTTGCCGAGGCGCGTCGCGCGATCGGCGATCGCACCGAACTGTTCGTCGATGCGAACGGCGCGTACTCGCGCAAGCAGGCCATGCGCTTTGCCGACGAACTCGCACGGCTTGGGGTAACCTGGTTCGAGGAGCCGGTCTATCACCAGGATTTCGAGGGATTGAGCCAAGTGCGCGAGCGCGCGCCGGCCGGTATGGATATCGCCGCGGGCGAGTACGGCTACGAGCCGGCCCATTTTTGGCGCATGCTCGAGGCGAAGACTGTCGACTGCCTGCAAGCCGATGCAACCCGCTGCGGCGGGTTCAGCGGTTTGCTGGCGGTGGACGGACTGTGCCAGAGCGCGATGCTCCCGCTCTCGACGCACTGCGGCCCGCACGTGCAATTGCACGCCGCGCTCGGTTGCAAGATGCTGCGGCATATGGAGTATTTCTACGATCATGCGCGCATCGAGCGCATGTTCTTCGACGGTGCGAGCGAGCCGATCGACGGTTCGCTCTATCCCGATCCTTCCCGACCCGGCATCGGGTTGCAACTTCGCCGTGCCGACGCGCGGCGATACCAATTGTAGGACCTCGCCATGATCAAGGTTATGACAAACGGCGCCGAGACCGAACTGCGCACGGTGATTCGCGGCGAAGTGCGATTCGATAGCGGCTCTCGCGCGCTCTATTCTACCGATGCGTCCAATTATCGACAGATACCGCTCGGCGTCATTCTCCCGAAGAATGCGGAAGATGTCGAGCATGCCTTGGCGATAGCGCACCGGCACGGCATGCCGGTCGTGAGCCGCGGCGGCGGGACCAGCCTAGCGGGCGAGGCGACGAACGCCGCGGTGGTTCTCGATTTCAGCAAATACATGAACGCGGTGCTCGAGATCGACTACGAGAACCGGTTTGCGCGCGTGCAGCCCGGCTGCGTGCTCGACGACCTGCGCGATCTGGCCGAACGCCGGAACCTCACCTTCGGGCCCGATCCTGCCACGCACGATCACAACACGCTCGGTGGAATGATCGGCAACAATTCTTGCGGGATGCACGCGCAGATGGCCGGCAAGACGGATGCGAACATCGACGAGCTGGAGATCATCACCTACGACGGCGTGCGCATGCGGGTCGGCCCGACCTCCGAGGAGGAGTTGGAGGCGATCATCGCGTCCGGCGGGCGGCGCGGTGAGATCTACGCGAAGATGCGTGAGATCCGCGATCGTTACGGCGACCGGATTCGCGAACGCTTCCCGAAGATTCCGCGCCGCGTCTCCGGCTTTGCGCTCGACCAGCTGCTGCCCGAGAATGGATTCAACGTCGCGCGCGCGCTCGTCGGAACCGAGGGAACGTGCGTCGTCGTACTCGAGGCGAAATGCCGCTTGGTTCATAGTCCCCCGCAGCGCATTTTGTGCATCCTCGGTTTCGACGATATCGCGAACGCAGCCGACTGGGTACCCTTCTGTGACGAGTTCGGCCCGATCGCGCTCGAAGGCATGGACGAGAGCATGTTTCGGCACCTGCAGCTCAAGCATAAGTCGACGGCGGCGCGCGAAGACTTCTCGGACGGCTCGGCGTGGCTGATCGTCGAGTTCGGCGCCGACGAGCGCGCGGAGGCGATCGCCAAAGCAGAAAAACTGTGCGCTGCGATCGGCGCGCTCGATCCGAAAATCGCGCACCGTATCGTGAGCGATCGGGAGAAGATGAAAGCGGTCTGGGACGTGCGGGAAGCCGGCCTCGGGATCACGGCCAAAGTTCCCGACGAGGCCGACACCTATCCGGGCTGGGAAGACTCTGCCGTGGATCCGAAGCGCCTCGGCGATTACCTGCGTAAGCTGCGCAAGCTTTTCGACCGTTACGGATATCACGCGTCGCTCTACGGTCACTTCGGCCAGGCGTGCGTGCACTGCCGTATCAACTTCGATCTCTTCACCAAAGAGGGGATCGAAAAATACAAACGCTTCGTGTACGAGGCAGCAAAGCTGTGCGTCGAGCACGGAGGATCGCTTTCGGGCGAACACGGCGACGGGCAATCGCGCGGCGAGCTGTTGCCGATCATGTACGGTCAGGAGCTGGTACAGGCGTTTTGGGAATTCAAGCACGCCTGGGATCCGGCCGACAAGATGAATCCCGGCAAGGTCTTGCATCCCTATCATATCGATCAGAATCTGCGCTGGGGAACGAACTACGAACCGTGGGATCCGCCCACGCGCTTCCACTTCAAGGAAGATCGCGGCAGCTTTGCGTACGCCGCGAACCGCTGCGTGGGAGCGGGCGCGTGCCGCAAACACGAAGGCGGCACGATGTGCCCGAGCTACATGGCCACGCGTGAGGAGCAACACTCCACGCGCGGACGCGCCCGATTGCTTTTCGAAATGATGCAGGGCGATCCGTCGGGCAAGAAGTGGCGGGACCGTGCGGTCAAAGAGGCGCTGGATCTGTGTCTTGCGTGCAAGGGATGCAAGAGTGAATGCCCGGTCAACGTCGATATGGCGACGTACAAGGCCGAGTTTCTCTCGCACTACTACGCCGGCCGCGTCCGGCCGCGTACCGCGTACGCCTTTGGTCTGATGATGTTGTGGGCGCGCTTGGCGGCGGTCGCGCCAATGGCCGTCAACGCCTTGGCGAGTGCGCCCGTCGTGGGTCCGGCGCTCAAGTTTGCTGCCGGCATGGACCAGCGGCGGCGCATTCCCGCCTTCGCGCCCAAGACGTTCCGGCAATGGTTCAAGCAGCGGCCGGTGCGCAACGCCGGCAAGAGCAAGGTGATTCTTTGGCCGGATACCTGGAACAACCGCTTCCATCCCTCGACGGCGATGGCGGCGGTCGAGGTGCTCGAGGATGCCGGATTTCAGGTGACGATTCCCAAGTCCATGCTTTGCTGCGGACGCCCGCTCTACGACTACGGCATGCTGGCGCTCGCGCAGTCGATGCTGAAACGCATCCTCGACTCGCTGCGCGAAGAGATTCGTGCCGGGACACCGCTGGTGGGACTCGAGCCAAGTTGCGTGTCGGTCTTCCGCGACGAGATGGCGGACCTGCTCGGAAACGACAAGGATGCGGAACGTTTGGCCAAGCAGACGTTTCTCTTCTCGGAATTCCTGGCGAACTACGCGCCGGAGTACCGGCTGCCGAAACTCGACGGCAAAGCGATCGTGCATCAGCATTGCCACCACAAGGCGATTCTCGATCCACAGGCAGAGGCCAAATTGCTCGATAAGACCGGACTCGACTGCGAAGTGCTCGATTCGGGCTGCTGCGGTATGGCCGGCGCATTCGGATTCGAGCAGGGGCACTACGACGTCTCGATGGCGATCGGCGAACGCGTGCTTCTGCCGAAAGTCCGGGCAGC
This sequence comes from Candidatus Baltobacteraceae bacterium, assembly GCA_035502855.1. Taxonomy (NCBI): domain Bacteria; kingdom Bacillati; phylum Vulcanimicrobiota; class Vulcanimicrobiia; order Vulcanimicrobiales; family Vulcanimicrobiaceae; species Vulcanimicrobiaceae bacterium. Next base: position 30,578 of record DATJTX010000024.1, on the reverse strand, counting down.
GTCCGAGCAGACGATCGTGGTTGCCGACGGGTTTAGCTGCCGCGAACAGATCGCGCAGAGTACGAATCGTCTGGCGCTGCATCCGGCGCAGGTGCTCAAACTCGCGCTCGATCAACGCGGCGTCGCGGCGACCGAATCCTTTCCCGAACGGAGGTACATGCGCTGATGCCTCGCGTCGTAATTTTAGGCGGCGGCTTTGCCGGGCTCTCGGCGGCGCGCGAACTCTCGCAGCGGCGCAGAGCCGTGCGCGATCTGGAAACCGTGCTGGTCGATCGCCACAACTTCATGCTCTTCACGCCGATGCTGCCCGAAGCGGCCACCGGCGCGGTCGAGACGCGCCACATCATGCAGCCCTTCCGCGCCCAGCTGCGGCACGTGCGATTCGAACTCGGCGAAGCGATCGCCGTCGACGAGCAAGCGCGCTCGCTCACGCTCACCCACCCTCTCACCAACCAGACCAGCGCGCTCGAGTACGACGAGTTGATCTTTGCACTCGGCTCGACCCCCTCGACGTTGGGTATCGAGGGGGTCGAACGGTGCACGCTTCCGCTGCGGACGGTCGACGACGCACTGCGTTTGCGCAATACGGTCATCGGTGCACTGGAAGTTGCCGCCCAGGGCAACGATCTCGTCGAACGGGACCGGCTCCTCCACTTCATCGTGGTCGGCGGAGGATTCACCGGCGTCGAAGCCGCGGGCGAACTGTCCGCTTTCGTTCGTTCGTTGCTGCGGTTCTATCCCGCGCTCGACCCTTCGCTGCTCGGTATCACGCTGATCCAGTCGGAAGCGCGGCTATTGCCCGAGCTGCCCGAGCGATTCGGGAAGCAGGCGGCGCACGTGCTGCGCGAGCGCGGTATCGAGATCGAACTCGGCGCGGAGGTCGAGGCCGTCGATTCCGCCGGGCTCACCCTCAAAAATGGGGAGCGTCATGAGGCGCGCACGATCGTGTGGTGCGCCGGTGCCAAGCCCGCGCCGTTCGTCGAGCACCTGGGGCTGCGGCTCTCGGATCGCAACGCGATTGAAACCGAGCGCGACTGTTCGATTACGGCGCACCCGCATCTGTGGGCAATCGGCGATTGCGCTGCGATTCCCAAACGCAGCGGCGGCGTCTACGCGCCGCTCGCGCAGAACGCGACCCGCGAAGGACCGCTCGTTGCGCGCAACGTGATCGCGCGTCTGCGCGGAAGGCGCACGAAGCCGATGCGCTACGAGAGGGTCGGCCAGATGGCCTCGCTGGGCGACCATTGGGCGCTGGTGCAGCTCCCGGGCAATCGAATGCTCAGCGGAACCGCGGGCTGGTTGCTGTGGCGAACGTATTATCTCGGCCGTCTCAAGGGCGCGAAGAGTAAAACGCGCGTTGCGCTCGACTGGGCGCTCGGTCTCGCGTTCGGGCCCACGCTCGCGCGGTTGCCGCTGACGGAGAAGCCGTATGCGCCTTCACGATAAGGTCGCGATCGTTACCGGCGGCGACACCGGAATCGGCAAGGCAATCGCAGCCCGCATGGCTCGTGAGGGCGCCAGCGTCGTCATCGATTATCACGGCGACGCTGAGCCGGCGACCGCGCTGGTGGAGGAAATCGAGAATTTCGGCGGCCGCGCCTATGCGGTCGCTGCCGACATCTCAAAGGCGGACGAGGTCGACGAGCTCGTCAAGGCTGCGGTCGTGCATTTCGGACAGCTCGACGTGCTGGTGAATAACGCCGGCGTCGAGGAGAAGCATCCGTTTCTGGAAATGCCGCTCGAGGTCTGGAAAAAAGTGATCGCGATCGATTTGACCGGTCCCTGGCTGTGCTCGCAGCGCGCCGCGCAGCAGATGGTTCATCAGCGCGCAGGCGGCCGGATCATCAACATCAGCTCGGTGCACGAGGACATCACGATGCCGACCAATGCGCCGTACTGCGCCGCCAAGGGCGGCTTGCGGATGCTGATGCGTACGATCGCCGTCGAGCTTGCGCCACATGGAATCACGGTCAACAACGTCTGCCCGGGCGCGGTCGACACGCCGATGGACGCGCGGCTCGAGCGCAGTCCAAAACAGTACGAAGCCTTGCTCGACGAGATTCCGCTGCATCGCATGGGCAAGCCCGAGGAAGTGGCCTCGATGTGCGTGTATTTGGCCTCGGAGGAGGCATCCTACGTGACCGGGGCATCGTTCATCATCGACGGTGGAATGACGAAGCAATCAGGAAGCCTGTGATCGCGAAGTTCACCGGCTCGGGCGAGGCGATCTCGACATATCATGTCGAGGATACGGAGATGGCGGTCGGAAGCACGATCGGCGCTCCAAAAGGGACCATCATTCTCAAGGCCAACGGCGCCATCGACCGCTTCTTTTCGAGCGACGCGGGCGAGATCGCAATCGGCGGCATGCAGATTCGCTACTGGGACTCCGCCAGCGGCCTGACGTTGGGAACGATTCCCGGCGAATTCACCCTCCATCCGGATCGCCAGGAACACGCCTACGAGCTGCACGACGGCATCCTCGTGCGCGAGCGTGTCTTCATGCTCAACAGCCAGCCGCGGCTCGAGCGTGCGGACCCGGCGATCGCATACTATCACGTGGAACTGGAAAATTCACGCAACGAGGACGTGCGAATTCGCTCGATCGCGGCGGCCGACATGCAGGGAAGCTGCGGTGACGACGTGCGGGTGCGTTACGACGAGCGTAGGGCTGCGTTCATCGCAACCAACGGCCGGCACTCCGGCCTCGCGCGAGCCTTCGTCTGCTCGCGCAAGCCCGTCCACTGGGAGGTGACCGGCGACCACGGAAAATGCGTTCGCGTCGTTTTCCCCGGGCCGCTCTGCGATCGTGCGGTGAACGGCGGCCCCGAGCACATCGCGCTCTTCGAGCACCAGCATGACATCCCGGCGCGATCGACCGTCGAAATCACCTATACCCTAGCGGTGACGACGGACGGCGTACGCGCGCTGCGGGCGATTCTCGATCGCGCGCCCGACGTCAGCACGGCAATGGAACGCACGCGCAAGCGCTACGAGACGATCTTGCGCCGAGCGGTGGTCATGACGCCGGACGCCGACGTCAACCGCGGCGTGCTCTGGGCCAAGGCCAACATGCTGCGGGTCGAGACGCTCGCGCCGACCGGATGGTGTTTCGTCAACGACCCGACGCGGACCAATAACAGCGTCGGCCGCGACACCGCGTGGTTCGCGTTCGGGTCCGACTACGTGACGCCCGACTTCTCACGCGAAGCGTTGCTTGCTTACGTTTCGAACATGGAGCGCAAAGGGCTGGTGGTCGAGTATTACGACATCCGCACCGGGAAGACCGCCGATTACAAGCTGAACATCAACGACGACACGCCGCTGTTGATGCTCGCACTCTGGCACCACTATGCCGCGACCCGTGACCGCGCGTTTCTGCGGCGGATCTACAAAGGCGCGAAACGCGCCGCCGAGTACATTCTCTCGCAGCGCAACAGCGCCGGGCTCGTATGGTGTACGGCTACGGGGACGGGTGAACAGGGTATCTGCGGGTGGCGCAACGTCATCAAGGGATATCGGATAAGCGGTGCGACGACCGAGCTGAATTCCGAATGCTATGCCGCGCTGGGCGCCGCCTCGAGAATGGCAGCGGAGCTGGGGAAGATGGAGGATCGCGACCGGTTCGCGCGCGAGGCCGACGCGCTGCGTGAGGCGATCAACACGCATTTGGTCGACCCCCAAACGGGACTATACTACCTGACCATCGACGTAGACGGCGCGAAGCGCACCGACGTCAGCTGCGATTTGGTCTTCCCGGTGATGTTCGGCGTCGCGGATCGCGAGCGCGCGGCGAATATCATCAGCCGTTTGAGCGTCGCCGCGTTCTGGACCGATGCCGGGATGCGAACGATTCCGCGAGACGACATCAGCTACGGACCGACGCGCGGGTACGGACTGCTCGGTGGAGTGTGGGAGGGCGCGACGTTCTGGTACGCGTTCGCCGCGGCGCGCTTCAATCCGGATTTCATGGCGTCGGCGCTGCGCGACAGCTTTCGTCACTACTCGAGCGACCCACGGCGTAACAATACCGTCCCCGGACAGTTTTCGGAGTGGCTGCACGGCGAAACACTCGTCAATCAAGGAATGATGCTCTCGCCCTGGTTTCCGCCGCGTTACCTTTGGGCGGCGGTTGCCGGTGCCGGCGGGCTCAGTCTTTCAGGCGACGAGCCAAGCTGCAATCCACGCCTTGCGCCCGATTGGCGATGGTTCGGCGTGCGGAGGCTGCGGTTTCGCGACACCTTGGTCACCTGGTTCGTCGTGCGCACACCGGCGCTCGCGATGTACGCCAACTTCCGGTTCAAGAGCGAACTCGAGTATCAGGCGTACGATCGCGACGTGACCGACGAGCTGGTCGGCACCGCCAGCGACGACGTGTCGACGATTCTCCTCGCGCGCGGCGACGAGCTCGTACTTTTCGTCGGGAACACGGCCGATCGCACCGTCAGTACCTCGATCGTGTTCAAGCGGCGGCTCAAGACGAGATTCAGCGTACGCGTCTTCAACAATATGCGAGGAGAGTGGATCGACCAACCGGACGTCACCGGTGACGACCTTTACCGCGGCATTCCCGTGCAGGTGGAGCGGCGCGGGTTCTCGGTCGCGGAGTTGCGGACGCGCGCCGGATGATCGCCACGAGTTCGTACCGGCTCGGCGTAAGCGAGTTCACCACCAACCCGTGGCCGTTCGAGCGCGACGTCGAGCGCTACGCGGCGCACGGCCTGGACGCGATCGAGGTCTGCGAGTTCAAATTGAAACAAGGGCAGGGCTTCGGAAAGCAATTGAAGAGCATCGAAGCCGCCGGGTTGATGGTGAGCTCGGTGCAAACCACGGTGCACTCGCTCTTCCCCGATTCGCTCGCGCCTACACCCGCCGATCCGCGAGAGCGATTGCGTGCGATGTTCGAGTCGGTCGACCGGATCTCGCGACACGTTCCGCAGGGAACGCCCTTCGTGGTGATCACGGGCGCGGCGCCCGAGGGAAATTGTGAGTACGTGTACGAGTTCGCACGGGAAGCGCTGCCGCGGCTCGCCGACTTCGCCGCGGAGTCCGGCATGCGCGTCGCGTTCGAACCGCTCAATCCGATCCTGTTCCATACCGACACGGCGTTGTGGGGTCTCGACGCCGCGCTCGAACTCGTGGAGAACATCGATCACCCCGCGCTCGGCATCTGCTGCGATACGTGGAACATCTTCGAGACGCCCGACGTTGCGTCGGTCATCCGCGCGTGCGGCAAGCGCATCTTTCTGGTTCAGCTCAGCGACTGGCGCAGGCCGCGCAACAATGCCGACCGGATCGTGCTCGGCGACGGCTGCATTCCGACGGTGAAGTTGCTCAGCGCGCTGCGCGCCGCCGGATACGACCGGCCTTACGTCATCGAAATCTTTTCGGCGCAAACGCTGCCGGACTCGCTGTGGAACGGGGACATGGACGCGATGCTGGAGCGCAACGTCGTCGCGTTCGAGCGCTTCTGGCAGGAGAGCGAGGCGCTGGTATGATTCCGAGCCGGATCATCGACCTGAGCCAGCCGGTGTACACGAACTGTCCGCAGTATCCGGACAAGAACCCGCGCCCGGCGCAGGTGCACTGGATGTATATCCAGGGCGTTGCACCGGTGAACAAAGAGATCGTGGAAATAAGTACGCACACGGGCACCCATTGCGATGCGCCGTTCCATTTTTTTGCCGAGGGCGCCACGATCGATCGCGTGCCGCTTGAACAATACGTCGGCTGGGCGAGCGTGATCGACCTGCGCGGCAAAGCCCCGGGCTCGGCGATCGAGGCGCGCGACATCGAACCGCATCTCGCTCGCATTGCACCGGGCGACGTGGTGTTGCTCAATACGGGTTGGGGAGGCAAGCGCGCGAATACCGGCGAGTTTCTCACCCAATACGTGTATTGCGGCGGGGAAGCGGCGGAGCTGATCGTGCGCAGCGGCGCAAAGGGCGCGGGCATCGACGCGGTGAGCTTCGGCGGCTACGACGACCCTGCCAAAGCCGGTCCGGGGCATCGTGCCATGCTCGGCGCCGGCCGCTTCATCGTCGAGGAGCTGTTCTTTCCGGACGAGGTCATGGACGGAAAACGCAGACTCTTCGTCTGCGCTCCCGTCAAGCTGCGCGACTGCAGCGGTGCGTGGACTCGCGCCGCGTTGTGGGAGTTCGCGTAGATTCGCTATGCGTGTGCTTTGACGCTAGAGCTTCCCTAGGTACCGCGCAAGTAGGCGGTGTGAAATTCGCACGGAACGATCGGCACTTCTTCGGATTCGACGGAGAGCGCTCGGCAGCCGCATTTCCACTGCAGCATGCGGATCACGTGCGGATGCCCCGACGCCGCAATATCGGTAAAATGCCGTTTTGCTTCATTCGGCGCGCCCAGCAGCGCCCGCAATAACGAAAGCGAAATCTGGCAAACTCGGGTGTGTGACACCTCGCGCACGTCGTTTTTCATGAATGCATCATTCCCCACTCATCATTCCCCGATTGAGAGCGCACGTATCGCGGGAAGAAGATGCAGATGACGAAATGCACGGCGCCGTTTCGGGCGCGGAAAGGAAAACGAACGTGGCAGGACTCGCAAGCCTGATTTGGACGCTGATCGTAATCTTGTTCGTGTTATGGTTGCTCGGCTTTTTGCTCCACGTCGGCGGCGCGCTGATTCACATCTTGCTCGTGGTCGCGGTGGTGCTGATCATCGTCAACCTCCTCACAGGCCGCGGCGCGAGGGTCTAAGGCCCCGGGTTCGTAGAGGAGAGGCCTGCTCGGTTTGGGATCCCGACTTGGGTGGCTTGCAGATTAGGAAAGACTAATTATACTATTTTGTACACCTACTTCTCGTTCGGAAACGGGGTCCAATGCTGCATCACCGCCACCCGGCCGCCTTAGCCATCGCGCTGTGCGTCCTCGCCCTGCTGCCGGCAGGACGCGCCCTGGCCGACGCGAGTCCGGCGATCGTCGGAACGGTGGCGAGTTCGGACGGCGCGCTCATTGCCGGCGCGATCGTGCAGCTTCGCGGTGACGGTCCGGGCGCGACGGTTCGCAGCGACAAGAACGGCCAATTCATCTTTGCCGCTGAGCCGCCCGGAACGTACACGATCTCCGTCTATGCGCGTGGATATGAAACGGTCGCGGGCCGGACGGTGACGATCGGCGGCGGGCGAACGCTCGAAGTGCGATTTGCGCTCCCGAAACAGCAAGTCGGCGCGCTCACGACGATCGTCGACGTCACCAGCAACGGTGCGCCGTTGCTCTCGACCTCATCGGTGCCGAGCGTGAACGTGAACGCGCAAGCCTACGCGGCACAGGGTGTCGAGCGTACCAGCGACATTCTCGAATCCGAACTATCGACGACCGTGTATCCGATTCTCGGCGGCGGACTCAACGCTCCCGCGGTCGTCGCATTGCGCGGTCCCGATCCCAGCGAGACATTGGTCGACGTCGACGGGCATCAAGTCAACAACGGAAACACCGGCGATTTCGATCTTTCGCTGCTCGATCCGGCGGATCTGCAGGACATCCAGATCGTTTACGGCATCGCCCCCTCCGCGCTCTACGGCCCCAATACGCTCGGCGGAGCGCTCAACGTCGTCACGCTGCAGCCGACGACACAGGAACATGCGCTCGAGCGTTTTTCGTTCGGCTCCTTCGGTACCGAGAACGGTACGTTAGAAGCAACCGGGAGCGATCAACGCTTCGGCTACGCGCTCTCGTTTCACCGCTACGATTCGGCGGGTCAGCTCGATAACACGCCCTTCCCGAATACGTCGGACAACAACGGCAGCAGTGTCGGCACGTCGCCGATCGGCAACGACATGACGGCAAGCTCGACGCTCGCGAACCTCCGCTATCAGTTCGGAAATGGCGGGTTTGCCGGCATCTCGTTTCACAATCAGGCGGTCTACCGCGATCTCTCGGCCGTGCTGTCGTCGACCTGCGCTCCCGGGGATTGCACGATTCCGAATACCGGGTTGCCGAACACCACCGAACAATTCGACAACGCCGGCGGTTCTTCGGTGTCTTCGAACAACGACGCGTACGGGCTCGATCTCGAGCTTCCGCTGCAGCGCGCGCTCGACGGAACGCCCTTGACGACCGCGATCTTTCGCCATCAAACCTCGCTCGTGACCCAGGACGTGAACGGTCAAGCGGCCGGCTCCTCACCGTACCTGTACAACGACCGCGATCTCATCGCCGACGACACGCTCGAGTTTGATCATGCGCTGCCGAAAGGCTCGCTCGACCTCAAGTTCGCGGTCACCAACGAAGCCCTCGTAACCGACAACGTGCTTGGCACGATCTATGCCGATTCGGTTTTGCGGGGCGTGCCCGACGCCGTTACCCGCTATGGCGCGAACGCTCTGCCGTTCGATTCGGTCTCGGACAATTATTCCGATTCGACCGTGCAGAGGTTGGGGCAGACGCAGCGGTGGGTCGGCTTGAGCTACGAAGTCAATCCGACAGCCAAGCTGCACTACTCGTTCGCCACGTACTACAGCGACTACAGCTCGTTCGGGTATAGCTTCGATCCGCGTCTGGGCATCGTCTGGACGCCGACCAGCGATACGACGGTGCGGGGCTCGATCGGCAATACGTTCCAGTCGCCGCAGCTGCCGACGTTTATCATGCCCGGCCCGGACGAGGCGATTCCGGTTGTCGATGGAAAAGCCAGCGTCGGAAATCCGAACGCGACGGCCGAGCGCGCGACCTCGATGGACGTCGGCGTAGAGCATCTCTTCCATCCGGACGGGCGTCCTTTTCACGTATCGCTCGACGCCTACCGGACGAATCTGCACAACGGCGTCGCCGACTTCATCGGGCCTGGCGATTGCGCGGGATCGGTTACGCTCGCCGAAGCGACGTCGGAAAATTGCCTGACGTATCCCGTGAACGTGACGCACGAGGTTTACGAAGGGATCGAACTGCGAACGGACTACGCGCTCACCGCGAAGACCCAGTTGCACCTCGATTATGATATCGACAGCGCGTACATCGTCTCGTTCCCAACGCTGGCCGCCGACGACGTGGTTCCCTACGTCCAAGATCTGGGCGTTCCGCTGCACAAGATCAACCTGACGATCGAACATCAGCCGAACAGCGGGCTTTCGTACTACGCGGGCCTGCTCTATGAAGGTCAGTACAACGAGCTCAATTTGCCGCCGTACGCGACGCTGCGCGCCGGGATCACCTGGCATCTGCCGCACGGCTTGGACGTGGCGCTGACGGGCGAGAATCTCACCAACGCCTACGACTTCCTGACGACGCGAGAGAACGGGGGCGTGCCATACCCGCAGACCACCGGTCCGCTCCTGACGCCTGCCTATGCGCTCCCAGGTCGCCGCTTTCTAATAATCGTAACGCATAAGACGTAAGTCCCATGCGGCGATAGGCCGATAGGTATAGAACGACAGGAGGAGCACGGGGTACAAGCGCAACGTGCACGTCCGGGTACTGGTTTGCCTGCTAACGATTCTCGCGACGCCGCTCCTTGCACCGGCCGCGCCGCCGGCGGCAAACGTGCCTGCGATCGTTCAAGCCGCCGCGCAAACCGCCGCTAGCACGAGTGCCGGCGCCGTCGTCTTCGAACGGCACATCACGATTCTTGCCAGCGCCGGACCCGCGCACTACGAGCAGCGCAGCGACGCGGTGCTGCTGATGACCAACGGCGCGTACCGGCGCATCCATTACTTGTGGATCGACGTCAACGGGCGGCCGCTCGACCCGGCGCAGACCAGCCGGCGCGACGACCAGAACAATCGCGATCTCGAAGCCGGCAAGGATTTTTTCAAAGAGCCGTTCGATGGCCGCTACCTTGCCGACTACCGCTACGCGATCGTTCCGTGCGCGTGCTCGGGCAATGCCGTCGACGTGCGTTTTAGCAGTGACGTGCACGACAACCAGCATGGACGCGGCGATATGCGGATCGACCCGTCGACCGGAAGGGTTCTCGCGCTAAGTTATTCGCCGAACGTTCTTCCGGAGTACGCAACCGGCGGCACGATCGACGAGACCTTCGGTGAACCGGTGCCGGGCCTTTGGACTACTGTGCGCAGCGACAGCACGTACGTCGGACGCGTGCTCTTCATCCCAGGGCGCGGCACGGTGACCGAAGTGCTCGATCATTTCCATCGCTTCACCGACGCGTCCGCCGGCGAAACGTTCTATCGTACCGCCATGCTCGCTGGTGGGGAAAGTGGGATTTGAACCCACACGAGTTGCCCCGGCCGCTTTTGAGGCGGCTGCGTCTGCCGTTCCGCCATTTCCCCCACGTCCTTCGAGGCTCGCCTACGGCTCGCACCTCCGGATGACGGGGCGGGGTTCGGGGCCGCCGGATGGGCTCCTTGCTACGGCGCGATGCCGTATATTCCGACGGCGCCCACGCCCTGATGCAACGCAATCGTCGCCGTGTACTCGCGAATCGGCACCTCGCTCGCCGCGGGCTCGCGCGCGCGCAGCAGTTCGGCCGCGGCTCGCGCGGCTTCCGGAGCGCGCGCGTGACTGACGCAGAACCGCATCTCGCGGCTGCCGCGTAGGGCACGCAACGCGGAATCCACCATGATCTCGAGTGCATGCGGCTCATCGCGGCTTTGTCCGGCGGGCACGATCGCGCCGTTTTCGTTCATCTTGAGCACGACGTAGACGTGGAGCGTTTGGCTAAGGGCCGCAACGGATTGTGCGACACGCCCGGTACGACCGAGATTCCCCACGTTCGGGCCGGTGAAAAAGGCGACCGACTTCATCTTGCCGGGATCGAGCGAGTCGGCGATCGTCGCTGCGGTCGCACCGCCGCGCGCAAGTTCGAGCGCCCGTGCGACCAGCAGATATTCGACGCCGGCGGAGCTGAGGCTGTCGACGATCCGCACCCGGTCACCAAACGGTGCCGCAGCCGTCGTCGCGTTCGCGACCGACTGTGAGATGCGTGACGAAAGCAAGATCGCGACGACCGAGTTCCCGGCAGCGGTGAGCCGCTGGAATGTTTCCGCGAATTGTTCGACTTGCGGCGATTCGGTTTTCGGCAGCGCCTCCGACGACTCGGTCAGCGCGAAGAAGCGCGCGATCTCCAAGTCGACGCAGTCGCGGTACTTCGTATCGCCGATGACGATCCAAACCGGTACGATCTCCACGCCGAGGCTCCGCGCCTCATCTAAAGTAAGGTCACACCCGCTGTCGGTCACGATTACAACAGCCATGCGAGCGACTTATGTTGGAGCGGAGACGAGCCCTGCGCCGCGCGGTGTGAAGCGGTGTGAAGTGGATGTGTGCGGTCTTTCCCGCTTGGTAGACAATGCGTGCGCCGCGCGCGGAATCGGGGTGGCGGTTGCAGCTCCTTGCGGGGTGCTCTGTCGGATTCCCGTTATCGTCCAGGATTCGCCTCGTCGGTAATACGTCGTCGTGATGCCGTTCGGGATCGGCCGCGTCACGGTGAAATCGTCGGCGTCCGGCAGCAAGCTAAACGTTTTCGTGAATGTCACCGGCTTGGGCCCGAAGTCCGGCGCGGTATAGGTACAGGTCAGCGCCGCATATGCACCGCTCACATCGATGTGGCAGCGATACGGGCGGTTGAACGTGCCGGCCGGAATCGGGTGGGTGTAGGCGGCGATGTAATCGCGTGGTGAGGGCGTCGGCGGGTTCGCGACATCGTCGCGCGCCGCGCCGATCGAGTTGAAATAGTTCTTCCCGGTGAGATCGTCTTCATAGATGAACGAGCGCGCGCCGGCGTCCGCCGATACGACGATTCGTACGATGCCGTTGTCGAGCACGTAGGTCGGCATCTCGTCGTGGAAGACGTCGAGTGCGTAGACGATTGCCTCACCCGGCGCGACCGCGCGCCAGGCGACGGGCAGCGGCGTCAGACGCGGCAGCGGAATCGCGCGCGGCGCCGGCGGCGGCGTGAAGCCGAGCGGAATGTCGAGCGCGCCGCCGCCCGCGATGCGCTGCGGCGCAATCGGATAACGGCGTCCGCCGACGGTCACGCTCGTTCGCGGTGTGACTTCGCTTGTCATACTTGGATTGAAGATGTCGAGCAGCGCGCGCCTGCCGTCGGGCGTGACGAGCAGCGCCGCGTCGTGCAGGCCGCCGGTGCTCGAGGGACCGTGCAGCGCGGGCACGTGCGGCTGATAGCGCGGGTCGTACACGCGGCACGTCAGGGCGAGCGCGCGGCAGCGCGCGAACTGCGCGATCGTCGCATCGGGGTTGCCGCGCCAGGCAATGAAGCGATCGACCTTCGGCTGCATCGTCGCCAGCAGCGGACCGTAACGCTCCACGAACCGGCCGAAGGCGGCGGTCGGCGCGTAGCGCGGCGACGGATTGCCGTTCACGTCGAGGGCGGCGTCCCAACCGTAGAACCAGTTAGCCCAAGGCGCTTCGTACCCGGCCGGGTTGCGCGTATCTTGGACCGGGAAGTTCACGACGCCGTGTAAACCCATGTGCAGCATCTCGTGCAGCGCGATCGTCGTGTTCTGCGGTGCGGAGGGGCGCGGCGACGTCTGGTCGGCGCCTTGCAGCCAGCCGGCCTGAAACTCACTCGCCATCACCGGCAGGCCGACCTGCGTCTGCAACAAGCCGAAGGAGAACGCGAGCTGCAAGATATCGTGCTCGCCGATGCGATACGCGTCGCTCTGGTACCAATTGCCCCATGCCCACACGGGGGCCGAGGCCGTCTCTTTCATTTGATAGGTGTTGATGAAGAGCGGGACGCGCGTACCCACCGTCGATTGCACGCGCGCTTTGAGCCAGTTCATGTACGCGTGCCAATGCGGGGCGGGGTAGGTGTCGTTGTCGAGGTACGCGCCCTGATCGTCGTCGAGCGCGATCGCGATCACGTCATGCGACCAAGGCTCGATCGCGGTGAGCACGTCGTGCAGCCAGCGAGCCGCGTAGTGCAAATGCACCGGATTGTGCAGCCACTCGTTCGCCGCGGCGTCGGCATGCGCGTTCTGCAGCGTCGCGGTTGCGGGATACCGCCCCTCGAGAATGTCGTGCAGCGGCATGTTATAGGCCGGCCGCTCGAGCAGCCAGTCGGGATAACCGCCGTTGCGCCACTCGTTGCGAATCACCGGCCCCGGCCGGACGATGACTTTGAATCCGAGCTGATGGATCAGCGCGAAGAGCCGGTACAGGTTGCGCTGCGGATTCGTGTGACCGTCGAAGTCGATGGTGTGCGGATCGGGTTCGTGCCAATTCCAAATCAGATAGAGATCGATGGTGTTGATTCCCATCGCACGGTAACGCTCGAGATCGGTACGCCAGCGCGCGACCGGCGTGCGCTCGTAGAAGAACGCTGCGCCGTAGACGAAGAAGGGGCGGCCGTCGACGGTAAAGACCGGCGTTCCGTTCCGCTCGATCACGGCCGAGGTGTGCCACGTTTTCCAGAGGAGCGCGCAAAGGACGAGCGCGAGATGCATCGCGCATCCATTTTCCTCAGGATGCGCGTTCCCTGGCGGCGAAGCAAGCTCCATCGTGGAGACGAGTTACGGCCAATTGCTGGGTTTGCACGGCGCGCTGCATTTCGATCGCATCGCGAGCGATGCGCTCGCCGGTAACGCGCTCGGCGATCCGCACGAGCGCCCGATCATCGTGTACACGCCACCCGGGTACGACCCGCAAGGCTCGCGGCGCTATCCCGTTCTCTACGTGCTCCACGGTTATACGGGCGACGCGCCCGCGCTGATCGCGGCGCGCCCCTGGGAGCGTAACGTCGTCCAGTGGGCCGACGGGCTCATGCGCGAGGGGCGCATGCCGCCGGTGCTGCTGGTCATCGTCGATGGGTTCACGCGCCTTGGCGGTTCGCAGTACGTCAACTCCGTCCACAACGGCGACTACGCGACCTACGTCGTGCGCGACGTGATCGGTCACGTCGATCGTTCGTATCGTACGCTGGCGCGCGAAGGCGGGCGCGCCGTGCTGGGCAAATCGTCGGGCGGCTTCGGCTCGATGCACCTGGTGATGGAGTATCCCGGCACGTTCGCGGCGTTTGCTTCGCACAGCGGCGATTCGTATTTCCTCTATGCGTACCCGCCGTCGTTCCCCCTCGTGCAGCGCATGCTCGAGAAACACGAGTTCTCCGTTCCGGCATTCGTCGAATCGTTCGAGAAGAAGCACAAGCGCGCGCAGGCCGAGTATACGACGATGGAGATTCTCGGATATGCGGCCGCGTATTCGCCGCGATCGGCGAACGCGTTCGATCTCGATCTGCCGTTCGCGCTCGAGAGCGGGCAATTTCGCGAGGACGTGTTCGCACGCTGGTTGGCCTTCGACCCGGTCGAGCGCGTGCCGGGCCGCGCGGCGGAACTGCGGCGCCTGCGTTTGCGTTATCTCGACTGCGGGCGCCGCGATGAATACGGGCTCGATGTCGGCGCCCGATTGGTGACGCAGCGCATCCGCGAGCTCGGGCTCCCGGTCCGGCACGAGGAGTTCGACGACGACCACCGCAACGTGGGATACCGGTACGAAATCTCTCTCCCGGCCTTGGCCGACGTACTCGATAAGGACGCATGAAACGGGCTGTTGTTTTTCTTTCTCTGGCGCTCGCCGTAGCGATCGCATCCCCGGCAGTGGTGCGCGCGCAGATTCCGACGCCCGCACCGACGCCGACGCCCAATCCGATGGTCTACGACGATCCGGCGATGCACTTTCAAGCGCCGGCCGGCTTCTATCTGGCCGGTGTCCGGAAAGTCGACGTCAGTAAGCTCGGCGAAGATCCCGAGCTCGTCGCCGGCTGGGTCTACCCCAACCCCGATCACCCGCGCCGCCTCTTCATCGAGCAAGAATATTACGAGGGCGACGTCCACGACTTCGACGGCGTTCTCGAAGAGCAGATGCGCAGCCAGTATCAGGAAGCGCTCTTCAAGGACAAGCAGAACACGTCGCTTCGCAACGGTATGCCGGCGATCTTCGTCACGATGTCGACGGGCGAAGGGTTTGACGTTCAGCGGCTCTTCATCTTGATGTGGGCCGACGGTCAGCGCGGGGTTGCGATCGTCTTGCAAACGAAGCTGGGCGATAACATCGACGCACCCACCGCGCGCATGATGCTCTCAGACGTGAGCGCGGTCCAGTACCCCGTCAACATGCCCTAACGCCTGTTCGAGATCCTCGAGCAAATCGTCGACGTCTTCGATGCCGACGGAGAGCCGCAAGAGGGCGTCGGTCACGCCGCGCCGCTCGCGAACGTCGCTCGGAATCGAGCCGTGCGTCATGCGGGCGGGATGGCAAATCAAGGATTCCACGCCGCCGAGACTTTCGGCGAGACTGAAGTACCGCAGCCGATGCGCAAAATCGAGCGCGCGCCCGGGCTCGCCTTTGAGCACGAAGGAAACCATGCCCCCGAAACCGCTCATCTGGCGTTTGGCGAGCTCGTGCTGAGGGTGCGAGGGCAACCCGGGGTAGTACACCTTCGCCACCTGCGGATGTGCCTCGAGAAATTCGGCGACGGCTTGCGCGTTGGCCGCGTGAGCGCGCATCCGCAGTGCCAGCGTCTTCGCGCCGCGCATCGTGAGCCACGCGTCGCTCGGGCCGGGCACGCCGCCGACCGCATTCTGATGAAACTTGATCGTCTCGGCGATCGCTCCGTCGCTGGTGATCGCGACCCCGCCGACCACGTCGGAATGGCCGCCGATATACTTGGTCGTCGAATGGACCACGACGTCCGCGCCGAGCGCGAGCGGCTGCTGAAAATACGGCGTCGCGAACGTATTGTCGACGGCGACGATTTGTCCGGCGCCGCGCAGCGATGAAATGGCGGCGATGTCGATGAGTTTGAGCAGCGGATTGGTCGGCGTCTCGAGCCAGAACAATTTCGTGTTTTTCCGTATCGCACTGCGAACGGCGTCGAAGTTGGTCATGTCGACGTAGCTGAACTCGAGCCCGTAGCGTTCGAACACGCGCGAGAAGAGACGATAGGTTCCGCCGTAGAGATCGTCGGTGACGACGGCGTGATCGCCCGCGGAGAGCAGGTTGAGCACGGCGGCCGTCGCCGCCATCCCGCTTGCGAACGCATAGCCGTAATCGCCGCCTTCGAGCGAGGCGAGTTGCTTCTCGAGCGCGAGACGCGTCGGATTGATCGTTCGAGAGTAATCGAAGCCTTTGTGTTTTCCGACGGCTTCCTGCGTGTAGGTCGAGGTTTGGTAGATCGGCACGATGGTCGCGCCCGTCGCCGGATCGGCTTCCTGTCCGACGTGAATTGCCTTGGTCGAGAATTTCATATTATTTCGTATCGGCGATGCTGGACGAGAGGAAGCTGATGATGTCTTGGCGCGCGAGTACGCCGATCGGCTCGCCGTCGTCCGTCACCACGACCGCGGGGTTGGCGAGTGTGAGCAGTTTGTAGGCGCGCTCGATTTCCTCGTGCTGTTCGAGCGAGGGGAAGGCCCGGCCCATGACCTCGGTGACCGGTTTATGCAGGATGTCGGCCTGATCGAAGACCGCTTGCATCACGCCGACGTCGTTGACGCTTCCGACGCTCTCATGGCCCTTCATGACCGGCAACTGTGAGATCTCGTACTTGCGCAACAAATCGAGCGCGGTTTTCACGGTGTCGTCTGGCTTGACCGTGATCATCGGCGGCAACGGCGTTTTGCCGCGCAGCACGTCGCCGACCGTCGCTTTGCGTTTGCCCTCGGAGAGGAAACCGTTGGCGATCATCCACTCGTCGTTGAAAATCTTCGACATGTAGCCGCGCCCCGAATCCGGAAAGAGCACGACCACGATCGCCTCTTTCGGCAGCGTGCGCGCGAGCTTGACCGCGGCGACGGCCGCCGTGCCCGACGATCCGCCCACGAGCAGGCCCTCTTCGCGCGTGATGCGGCGCGCCATCAAAAACGAATCACGATCCGACACGCGCACCATCTCGTCGATCACTTTGAGATCGACGGTTTCCGGCAGATAGCTCATGCCGATGCCTTCGACCGCATACGAGCGCGGCGTATCGCCCGAGTAGATCGAGCCCTCCGGATCGGCGCCGATCACGTGGATCTTCGGATTTTGATCCTTTAAATAGCGGGCCGTGCCCGAGATCGTGCCGCCGGTACCGATGCCGGCGACGAAGTGCGTGATCGTCCCGCGCGTCTGCTGCCAGATTTCGGGGCCGGTCGTGTGGTAGTGCGCCTCGGGGTTCTCGTGGTTGTGGAACTGATTGGGCTGAAACGCCCCCGGAATCTCGGACGCCAATCGGTTCGCGACACCGTAATAGGACTCGGCCGAATCGTTCGGCACGTTGGTCGGTGTCACAACGACCTCCGCTCCGTACGCTTTGAGCAAATCGATCTTTTCCTTCGCCATCTTGTCGGGCATCACCAGGATGCACCGATAGCCGCGAATCGCGGCCGCCATCGCCAGGCCCGAGCCGGTGTTACCGCTGGTCGGTTCGACGATCGTTCCGCCCGGTCGCAGCAGGCCCGCGCGTTCGGCGGCCTCGAGCATGGCGACCGCTGGGCGGTCTTTGACGCTTCCACCGGGATTGACGTACTCGACTTTCGCCAGCACCAGAGGCTGCGCACCGTCGGTCACTTTGTTCAGTTTGACCAGGGGTGTGTTGCCGATCGCGTCGAGCGCGGTTTCGCAATAGATGGGCCCGGTTGCCCGGTCGGAGGCGGTCAGGGACATGGGCGAGCGCTTCCGCAACCGGGGAGAGCGGGCCTTCCGCGCGAAGATTTCGCCAAATGAGGAAGGTCGCTCGCGCTCTGGCTGCATTCGCATTTGCGTTGTCCGCGCTGACCGCGTGCAATAACAGCGATTTGCCGCCCGCGACGCAATTCTCGCCGCTTGCCGGGACCGTGACCGATTCGGTGACGCATCAGCCGATTGCCGGTGCGACGGTCATCGTCGATACCGTCCTCATCGTAACGACCGACGACAAAGGAATGTTCAAGGTCGCAAAAGTCCCGAGCGGCATCGTCGATTACGTGGTGCAAGCGAAGGGTTACGCCGACGTTTCGTCTACGGTTCAGGTCGAGCCGGGGAAAACGTTCCAGCTCAACGTCGCGATGCAGCAGCCGACCCCGCCTTAGTGTAGGCGCGGGCGGGTTTCACGTAGGTCGCGCGCTCGGCGACCGCGCGGTCGATGACGTCGATCACCGTCGCTCCGAGTTTTTCCGGGTCGTGCCGCACGGTCTCGGTTTCGCTGATCATCTGCTCGCGCACCGCGGTCAGTCCCATGTCCTCGATCCGGTCGACGTCGGGCACGACGGGCTCTTGCCGCTCCTCGGCGTAGGTTTCGAGCAGTTTGCGCGGCGGCTCATCGTTGACGATCACGTAGTCGCACACGCGCGCGCCCGCATTACGGAAGAGTGCCTCGACGTGATCGGCCGCGGTCATCCGATCGGTTTCACCCGGCTGCGTCATCACGTTGCACACGTAAATTTTCACCGCGCTCGCGCGCGAAACTTCGGCGGTGATGCGATCGATGAGGAAGTTGGGCAGAATCGAGGTGAAGAGCGACCCCGGGCCGAGCACGATCGCGTCGGCGCGGCGGATCGCTTCGATCACTTCGTCGAGCGGCGCCGCGGTTTCGGGCTCTAAGAAGACGCGGCGGATCGGCCGCGTGGCCTTGGGAATATTTGACTCGCCTTCGAGGATCGTGCCGTCGTCGAGTTCGGCGCACAGCCGCGCCATCGACAGCGTCGCCGGCAGCACCCGCCCGACGATGTTGAGCACGCGGCTCGATTCCTTGATTGCCGCATCGAAATTGCCGGTGATGCCGCTCATCGCCGCGAGAAACAGGTTGCCGAACGAGTGACCGATGAGGCCCTCGCCTTCCTCGAAGCGGTAGCGAAAGAGATCGGTGACCAACGCTTCGTCGTCCGCGAGTGCGACCAAACAGTTGCGTACGTCACCGGGCGGCAGCACGCCGAGTTCCTTCTGCAAACGGCCCGACGAGCCGCCGTCGTCGCTCACGGTTACGACGGCAGTGAGGTTGCTGGTGCGCCGTTTGAGCCCGCGCAGCAGGGTCGAGAGACCGGTGCCGCCGCCGATGGCGACGATTTTGTAGCCTTGCTCCAGCCGTCGCACCAGCAGCGAATCGAGCAAGCCGTGATCGCCTGCGCGCGCGGCGTGCACCAGCGCCTGCAGCCACTGGCGAACGCCGACGAGAATTGCAAGCGAACCCGCGCCGACGAAGATCCATGTAAGGTACGAGGGTGGGAAATAATCATAGACGATGCCGTCGATGATCTCGTTGACATGGAACCCGCTCCCACCCTGGGCGACGAGCCAACGGTCGACGCCGTCGAGAACGAGCATGATCCCGAAGACCGCCAACACAACCCAGCGCTTGATGCCCAGTCCCGGCAAGAGCCATTGCAGCGGTGCGATGACGCGGCGGCGCACGTTATCTCCCAACGTCGCGCGGATCGACCGCGAGCGCGACGCGTTCGTTCGTGGCCAAGTGATCGTAGAGCCGGTTCGCAACGTAGACCGAACGATGCCGGCCGCCGGTACAGCCGATCCCGACCGTCAAGCGAGCCTTGCCTTCCGCAATATAGCGCGGGATGAGGAAGTCCATCAGCTCGTTGAGCTTCGCCACGAACGGGGCGCATGCCGGGTCATCTTCGATGAATTTCACGACGGCTTCATCTTGCCCCGTGAGCGGGCGCAGCACGTCGTCGTAATTGGGATTGCGCAGAAAGCGCACGTCGAAGAGCAGATCGAGATCGAGCGGCAGCCCGTACTTGAAGCCGAACGGAACGATGGTCACGGCGAGTTGCGCACGCTCGTTGGGAGCAAAGGCCGCGGCCAGCCGCTCCTTGAGACCGCCATGGGTGAGCACGGTCGTGTCGATCGTCATCGTCGCGCGCTCGCGCAGCGGCAGCAGCGCCGCACGTTCGGCGGCGATGGCGTCGCGCAACGAGCCGCGCGATTCGAACGGATGGCGGCGGCGCGTTTCGCTGAAGCGGCGCACGAGGGCGTCGTTTCGGGCTTCGAGATAGAGGACGTCGACGGAACGCGTGCGTGCTGCACGCTCGATGGCGGCGAGCGCGTCGCCCAGCAACGGGTCGCCATGCTCGTAGAGACTGATGGCGATGTCGGGCGTGCGAGCGGCGTCGAGTGCCTGCAGCGTCGCATCCAACGCGGCCGGCGGCAGGTGTTCCACGCAGTAGAAGCCCAAGTCTTCAAGCGTCTTGATGGCCTGACTCTTTCCGGCGCCGGAGAGTCCGGTCACGAAGACGATTCGAGCCGTGCTCATGGCCGGTAGAGGGAGCGTTGCAGCCGCATGAAGTTCTTTTCGCCCGAGAAGGCCAACGCCCTCATTCCGAAGTTGGCGCCCCTGGTCGATGAACTGCTGACCAAGCGCCGCGACCTTGCGATCAAGCTGCTCGAGAGTGATCCGGCACTGCGCGTGCCGCCGCCGTCGTCGATCCGCTCGACCCGTCTGGCCGGCCTGCGCTCACCCTTTCCGACGCCGCGTTTTGGCGAACTCAAAAGCGAGATCGTGCGGCTCATCCATCGCATCGAGTCCTTCGGGTGCATCGTCAAGGATCTCGACTTGGGACTGCTCGATTTCCCGTCGACCCGGCGGGGCGAGCCGATCTATCTCTGCTGGAAAGCGGGCGAAACGCGCGTGCTGTATTGGCACGCCCTCGACGAGGGTTTCGCGGAAAGAAAGAACCTTTAGCCTACCGCTCTCGTGGCTTGCGCCTCGACCGGAAGAAAATCTTCGGCGAGACCCTGGAGGCGCACGTCGCCGAACTCGGCGGTGTATGCGCCGTTTTCCGCGCCGGTGATCTCACCGGTCTCCGGCACGTTGGCGAGTTGCGGAATCTTCGTGCGGATCTCGTCGGGAATGCGGACTTTGTCGCCGATCGCGAAGGATCCCTGATCGAAGAGCGCGTTGAGCGAGTCGAGCAGCATCGGCAGCGGGATCCCGTAATCCTCGCTGATCTGACCGATCGTGTGCGTCTCGCTGATCGCGCAATTCGAGCATCCGCCCAAATGGAAGCGGGCGAAGACGCGCCGTGCGCCGGCATGCACGGTGAAGGCTTGGTCGACGGTCATTTCCGGGGTAAAACGCTGCTGGTCCATGATCATTTCATTGGCTAAGACGCGGCCGAGGACCCGCCGGTTGCGCCCGGTAGCTCTCGATGCCCGGCAAGGCGATTGAAGTCCCGCTCGATGGCGCGAATGCGTAGGGAGTCGAGCGCTATGCCGGCGTCGCGGGCGAGCAAAGCGAGCGCTTCGCGCTCATCGGGGGCAAAGGCTTCGTGGCTTGCTTTTTCGCCGCAAAGCAAGAAGCCCAAGAGCGTGCCGCGGACGATCATCGGAAGGGCGAGTTCGCCCGGCAGCGGCGTTTGCACGCGCAGAATTTCGACCGGCCCGTGCCACGTGCGCATGTCGAGAACGGCGTAGTCGTTCTCGTCGACCGCGGGTGCATCGGAAAAGGTCGAGTGCAACGCGGCGTAGCGGTTCTCGCGGGAGGCATAGAACGCGCATCCGTCGAGTCGCATGTTCTGCTGCGCGACTTCGACGGTTTTGGCGACGAGATCGCTCGACTCGGTGATCAGCAGCGCTTCGTGCGCGAACTTGCGTACCGCCGCTTCGGCTGCATGACGTTCGCGGAAGAAGAGGTCGTCCACCCAGCGATCGACGTGCGCGTGGATGGCGCGCGCCGAGAGGCCGAGAACGAGTGCCGCGCCGAGCTGGAGGATCGTCGACGCGCGGCTGTTCTGCTCGACGACGTGGCCGACGAGCCATTCGAAGATGATGAACGAGGCGACCACGATGAGCGAGACCCCGGTGTACACCAGCGCGCGATTGACGACGAAGCCGATGTCGAGCATGCGATGGCGCAAGATGACGTAAGCCAGACCGAAGGGCATCGCGACGATCGTGAGCGAGAAGTATTGTGCCCACGCGGGCGTCGTGCCGAGCGCGCTCGTTACCAGCAGCATCACGATCAAGCCGGAAAACCCGAATGCGAAGACGCCCAGCACCCAGGACATGCGTACCCGGTCGGCGCCGGCCGCGCTGCGGAAGGAGGCGAGGAGCAGCGCCAAAGCGGTCACGAGCAGCGCGGCGTAATACACGATGAACGTGGACAGGACGATGCGAGCGGCGAGGCTCGCGTGGTGGAGGATCTCCGAATAGATTTGAAACGGCGAGAGGGCAAGCCCAAAGGCGACGAGCGGAGCCACCGCGCGTTCGAGCGATACTTTCCAGCCGGATCTCGCGCGCTCGGGAAAGCGACAGGCGAAGAGGACGAAGCCGCCGGCGCCGATCACGAAGAGCCATTGTTCGGCGACGAGTCCAAAGAAACGCGCGAGCGGTGGTCCCGCCCAGAGCGGCGCGCCGGTGTTCATCGCGGCACCGTAACAGGCCAAGAACGTCGCGAGCGCGCGCGCGGCCGGATCATCGGGCCGGCGCCAAACGATCAGCGCCGCGACCAGCAGAAACGAAAGACGCGATGCGAGAATGGCAATGGTCAAGGCGAGCGGGATCTGCGCGCGCCGGGCCACGATGACGGTGTGTGAGCCATCGGGTCGAACGAGCGTAATCGCATCGCCGGGGCGCAGGGTCGACGCCCGCAGGACGTTATCGAACGATCGCTCGAGGCGCGCTTTAGCGGGCACGCTCATCGTGCCGATGTTCGGATGCACGACCGATGTGATCGCCCAGAACAAACCGAAGGCGATCAGCACGAGCATCGAGCCCTGCCACACAACGCGCATGAGCGCCTACATTAGTCGCGCGCGCGAAAGAATGCTGCGAAGTACGTGCTAAGGCGGGCTAATGCTGCGAAGTACGCCTATAAGATCGTTCCTCGCCGCGTTCGCGGCTGCGGTACGATCGCACCCTGCGGGTGCTAAGGCGGGCTAAAGCTGCGAAGTACGCCTATAAGCCGGATTCTGTGCCGGCCCTTTCGGGCCGCGGCGATCATCTCTCTGGGGCGCATGTTACCATGCGCCTCGGTGCGACATTGCTCGTGCGGACGGGCCGTCCGGGCCCTTCGACTGGACTCGGCTGCGCCGAGTCCGCTCAGGACCAACGATCGAGCGTCTTGCTTCAGGTGGGGTTTACCCGAGCGCGCGTCACCGCGGCGCTCCGTGAGCTCTTACCTCACGATTTCACCCTTGCTCCTTGGACAGGCTCTGAGTGTGTCACCCTGAGCCTGTCGAAGGGGCGGTATGTTTCTGTGGCACTTTCCTTCGAGTTGCCCCGACAGGACGTTATCCTGCACCCTGCCCGATGAAGCCCGGACTTTCCTCACAGATTTCGAGAACCTGCGCGATCGCCCGGCGTACTTCGCCCGCGTAGTATAGCATGATGCCGCTACTGGCCGTTGGCGTCGAAGAGCCCGGCGAACGTCGCGGTCTGCGACGCGGTGATGCCGTCGGGATACGGACCGGCGCTCGCGGCCGTCGACGCGGCGGGACCGTCGATGAAGTAGAGGGAGAGGTTCCCACTGTTACACGGCAGCGTGTTCGCCGCGCAGCCGCTCGCGTCGATTTGACTGGGGGTGAGCGAAACCGCCGCGATCGTGGTATTGCTCGGCGTCGCGGTAAACGATACCGTTTCACTCGGACTGATGAACGTGCTCGGAATGCCGACCGGCTGTGAGACGCCGCCGACGTTCAGCGCCGCGCCGAGCTGCTGCGTCCCGGTCGCCGAGGTGATGCCGAACGTGGTCGTGCCCGTTCCGGTTACGGGCGCGGCGTTGTGGAAGTTGACCGCGAATCCGCCGCTCGGCGTACTGTAGGGTGTGTCGACATACGCGACGATGTTCGGGGTATCGGTGACGACCGTTGGATGCTGTTCGCCAACCAGCACGAGCGAGACGTACGAGCCGCCGTTCACGCCTTGTGTCAGCGATGCGGTCGGTATGCCCGCGATTGCGGTCTGCGTCCCCGAGGCGTCGACGGCGATCGTGTGCGAACCGACGCCGACTTGTTCGTAGCCGGTCATCTCGCCGTACGCCACCGGACCGTTGGTGTTGATCTTGTTTCCGTCGACGTACACGTCGACGCTGCCCGAGTCCGCCGATCCGTTAACGAAGCGGAAATAACCGTGATTGTTATTGAGACCGAGCGAATTGCCGACGGATCCGCCGCCGCATCCCGCGAGTGTTATCGCAAGTATCGCGACGATCCCGAGAGTAGAGTGCTTCATGGAGGAACGCTTTACCAGCGGCCCCTGCGTCCAAAACACGCTTGCATGCCCGGCAACCGGGCTCTCTTACCCTGGCGCAGTAGATCACAGCCGAGGGCTTGAAGGAATTCTAATGAAGAATTCACGGACGACGCGGGCCGCATTCCTTGCTGCCGGTGCCGGTGGCGCGATGCTGGCCGCATCTGCTCGCGCATCGGCGGCCGCCACGTTGGACCTGCACGAACTCGAGAGCATCCTACGGAAGAGCGCTCGGCATAAAACGCTTATCGCGGCGACGAAGGTCGATTACGGTATACCGCTGCATCATGCGGCGAACGTGCTCAACGCCTTCGAGGACACGTACCACGAAGGCCGCGGCGCGATCCGGGTCGCGTGCGTGTTCTACGGGACGTCGCTGGTCGCGGCACTGAGCGATGCAATGTGGGGGAAGTTCCATCTTTTCGATGTGCTGGCGCAGGCTCAGGACGGCTTGCCGATGATGCTGCACACGCCTCAGAATCCGTTCTTGCGAGCGAATCCCGCGGCGGGTCGCGAGGATGCATCGATCGAGACGCTTCTTCGCCGCGGCGTTGCGGTGATCGTCTGCAACAACGCGCTAACGACGCTTGCGAAGGCGATCGCACAGAATCAACAAGCCGACGCCGCTCGCATCCATGACGAACTGGCGCAAAACCTCGTGCCGGGCGCGGTGCTCGTGCCGGCAGGCGTTGCTGCAATCGTACTCGCACAGGAGGCGGGCTACACATATCTCGGCGCGTAACTCAGATTAGCACCTGGGTTACTAATTCACCGGTTACGAATTCACCGCAGGAGAAGGCTTCGACTCGGGAAAAGTGGTCGAACAATCGCTTTCCGAGGACGGTGGAATTTCTCACATGCGCTCCTTCGGCTTTTCTCGTGTCGCCTGCGCGGTGCTCTTTCTCGCGGCAGTGACACTTGCTGCGTGCAGCAACTCACGGGGGCTCGTGCCCGGCCCTGCGTCTTCTGTATCGCCGGCTGCTGCTACGGTCACCACGTCGACCACCTCGACGGTTACGCTGCCGACCGTTAGCACAGAAGGTATCAGCGTTACGGGAACGTTACCCGAGGCGAACGTCGCGGTGTCGGTTACGGAGACACTCACCGTCAACGCACCGTCGGGAACCACCCCCTTCGCGAAACAACGCGAAGTGAATCCGAGTCCGAGCCCCTCTCCCATCGCGTATTTGACGCTCTCGAGTACGTCGTCGGTAACGCTGAGCGCGATTCCGGCCTTGACCTTTACCCTTCCATCGGTGACGAGCGGCGACTCGTATTATCTTGCGCTCAATACGGGCAGCGGATGGCAAGCGCCGGTGAGTGGCCCCGGCACCATCAGCGGCGATGTGGTGAGCTTCGCAAGTGCGACGGGATCGGTACCGATCACACCGACGCAGCCGGCGGTGTTTGCGCTCTATGCGATTGCAACGGCGACGCCGACCCCATCACCGACCGCATCACCCACTCCCACGCCGGTACCCACTCCCACGCCGGTCGCATCGCCGGATGCGCTCGTCTTCGACGTGAACAGCCCAGCCCCGCAAACGTTCTCGGTCTCCGAAGTAGGTTACGCGGGCGCCTTCACGCAGTCGACGAGTTGCGCGGCGAGCCCGAGTCCCTCGCCGGTTCCGACGTCGAGCCCGTTCGTCGCCGAGGTGAGCCCGTCATCGGCAACGCCGAGCAGCGCCGGCGCGGCGGTTTCGTTCACCGTTACCCCCGGTTACGAGACCGGTTCGTGCACGATCACGGTCACCGACAGCAACGCTGCGACCGCGACGATCTCGGTAGCGGTCGGCGAAGATCAGGTCATCATTTACGACCGGAAGCGGCATTAGGGAGACGCGATCGATGAAACGCAGGACAACGTATCTCGCACTCGGATTCGGCACGCTCCTGGCGGGGGCGCTGCTTGCCGCCTGCGGCGGCGGCGGCTCGTCGATGCCGGCGACCGCGCAAGCGCCCGGCGCAACGCAGCCGGGAACTACGGCGTCGCAACCGGGGATCAAGGTTCAGATTTTGGTTCCGCGCAACGTTGCGCGCAGCGGAAAGCATTCGGCCAGTCGTGGAAAATCGCGCCGCATGTACGTCTCGACGGACGCGGAGGGTTTGCAGCTCACGATCACCCCGTCCGGATCGGGCTCGGCGCAGACGTTGTACGCTTCGCTGGCGACCTCGGCGCCGTTGTGTGTGGAAACGAGTAACTACAACGAAACGAACGGCGGCAGCGAAGAGCTCTGCACGATCCCGGTGCCGGCCTTGGCCGCACAAGAGACCGTCACCGCGGTCGAAACCGACGCCGCGCCGACGGATGTGAACGCGACAACCGGATTCGGCACGGGATTTGCGTCGGGCTCCGGTAATGTTTTGGCGGTGGGAAGTACGACCGTGACGACGACCGGTGGCGTCAATACGGTCGCACTTGGACTCGGGCCGGTCGCGGCAATTCTTTACGATTGCGAAGGCTACGTTTCGCCCCCGTCGGATCCGCAGAATTTTGGTAACGACTACAGCACTGAAAGAGTCGTCGTGACCGCCAATACCGCTACGACGGGCGTGATGAGCGTCGAGTTCGCCGACGCCGCCGGCGGGTGGTATGACGCGCTTCCCACACCGTATCCCGGCTTTTCGCCGGTCCCACAGGATTTCGTCGACGTGAACGGCAGTCCCGAGCCGATTACCTACGCCGCCTCGACGTCGAGCATTCAGATCGGAATCGAGCCGGCGCCCTCGGCAAGCCCGACGTCGTATGCATCGTCGGGATCGATCGCAACCGACGCCGACTATCTGTACGACTGCGCCTTCTTTTTCAACGTGAACGTGGCCGCCTTGCCGACACCGTCGGCCGGTGCGTCCCCGCCGACCGTCGTCTTCGCCAATAACCTCTCGGCAACGCCGCCCAGTCCGTTTACGGCTACACCGGGCCCGTATACGTTTAGCCTTACGTTCTCCGTCGTCCCGATCGCGGCTTTTCCATCGACCGTTTCCGTCGCGATGGGGACCACGGCGAGCGTCACCGGCTATGATTACGGCGCTAATACTTCATACGCATTGGAGGCGGAATCGGCGTACGGGATGAACGACGGCGACTGCTACGACACGGTCAATACGTCGACTGTCGACGCGACCGTTGCAGCGGCGGGAAGCATGAACCAGACCACGGGGCAGCAGCCGTTCACGATCACGCCGGAAAACGCGGGGACATGCACGTTCGTGCTCTACGACTACGCCACTTGGGTCATTACCAATCCGGTTACCGTCACCGTCAACTCGTAGAGCATAATTCCCTATGCGGTAGGGCCGAACAGCCCACGCTCGCGCGCTGCGGCCCTGCTAGCATCGAGGCGTGTTCAACGACGATGGGATCCGGTTCCGTCCGCGGGATTGGCAGCGGCTCCTTACCCTTACCCGCCTCTCCGTTGACGTGGCCATGACCGGCCGCACCGCCGCAGACTTCACGCCGTTCACTCCGTCAGCGATGCTGATGGAGATGCAGCGGTGGGGCGCAGCGCGCGATCCGCGAAAAGAAAATCGCCCGTAAAAACGGGCGATCGATTGGTGGAGGCAAGGAGACTCGAACTCCTGACCCTCACGCTGCCAGCGTGATGCTCTACCAGCTGAGCTATGCCCCCGTGAAATTTCCAAATGCTGCGCATTTGGAACCGCACGTCCTGTAGCTATTTCACTAAGTCGCCGCATCCCGCGGCGACCCCTATCACCGTCACGGCCGGCCCCCCGGACGCTGTTGCCGCAGCGGCTAAAGGATTGTGGAGACGAGGGGACTCGAACCCCTGACATCCTGCTTGCAAAGCAGGCGCTCTACCAGCTGAGCTACGTCCCCGTTTGCGGGCGGCATCCCTCATTGTCCCAGTCCACCGGCGACACCTGCCCCCTTGCAACCACGCCGGGGTAGCGAGAGGATAGCATCTACAAGGGGTTCCCGAGATGATCCGCTGGGTGCTCTGCGGCGCGCTACTGGCCGCGTTCCTGTTTGCCACCACCGCCGCCGCCCTGCCGGACGACGCGTGCTGGCAGTTGCTGTATAGCGCGATCCAACACAACGCCGCGGCTCCGCACGCAGCGTACATAAGTTACGCCGAGTCGGTCAACCTCAACAACGACGGCGCGCGCTACGAACGCGCAAATGCAAATATCACCTACCGCGACGACGGGACCGCTTCGATCGACGACGATCGCTGGGTGCATCCGTTCATGAGCACCCGGCTCGAGCCGGGCCCGCCCGTGCTCGGGCCCTACGGCTCGCGGCGCGGCGACTGGCTGAGTGAGGCGACCGGCCCGCTCGCGCTGCCGACGATCGCCGACGTGCACAACCAGCCCTATCGCCTCTGCGAGATTCGCGGAAACGAAACGGTAAACGGAATCAGCGCCGTTCACATCGTGATACCCGATGCACCGCTCGATCGGCCGGCGCTCAAGGAGATCTGGATCGATCCGCGCTCGCATGCGATCGCACGCGTGATCGTTGCCGAATTTCTTTCGATCTACACGGAGAGTTGGAATCTGGAGCATCCACTCGTCGATTTTGCGATCGACGTGGAAAACATCGAGGGCTACACGGTCCTGCGCCGCGTCACCTGGTCGTATTCATTCCGCGTCTATAGCCAGCGCAGCACGCTCGACGCCGAATACGATTTCTCGAACTATCGCTTCGATTCGGTGCCGCCGTCGGGCACGCTATTCGCTACGCGCTAGCGGACGCGGCCGCCGCCGCTTCCGCCGGTACCACCTCCACTTCCACCGGTACCGCCGCCACCGCCTCCGGTCGTTCCGCCGCCAGTCGTTCCGCCGCCGGCGGGGCCGCCGCCGCTTCCGCTGCCGCCGGTTCCTCCGCTCCCGCCGCTACCGCCCCCGGTGTGGCCGCCCGTCGTGCTGTCGAGGAACGCCTGCCGTTGAACGGTGCCGCTCGTTGCATCAACCTTGATTCGCTCGCCGACGCGTAATTTTTCGGATGTTGGAACTTCGATGACGCTAACGGCTTCATGCTGAAGATCGACGATCTCGCCGCTCTTCGTACGATAGATGACGTACAGAGACATGCTCACACCTCCATGCCGCGTCTCTCTAACGATACGCGGCGTGCGTCCACGGTAGCACGTAAGAGTGGGCCCGACAATAATAAGCCATGCGCACCATTCGAACGCCGGCGGAAAAACAAACGCGCCCGAAGGCGCGATTGGTGGGCCATCCTGGGATCGAACCAGGGACCTCATGCTTATCAAGCATGCGCTCTAACCAGCTGAGCTAATGGCCCGGAGGGGACAAGTGAGAATATAGCACACGCCCGCAAGTCCCTCCCGGCCCTTCGAGGCGCCTTCGGCGCACCTCAGGGTGACGTAGACGGTACCATGGTTAGCCGATCATGGCGATCCATTTTTTCATCACTTCGTCCTCGTCTTTGAGCTGCGCCAAAAGCAGCGCTTCGAGGGCCTCGCGCTCCCGCTCGAACTCGGCGTCTTGCTCGGCTTCGAAGTCGAAGGCGGTCTTGGCAAGCGCGAGGGCATGTTCCTGAGCGGTCGTGTCGTCGGGCGCCGCCGAGGCAGCGCCCGTCGCCGGATCGGCCGCGGGTTTGGCTTGCGGCGCGCGCGGTGGGCGCGCCGCAAGAGATGTACCGTCGATCACTCGCTGATGCTCTGGATGAACTTCTTGGTGATGCCGTCGTCGGCTTTGCGCTGCGCCATCTGCGCGTCGCGCAGCGAGTTGATCTCGCGCATGTTCTCGGATTGCTGATCCATCGCTTCGTCGAAAAGCGTGGCCTGCAGATCCAATTGATCTTGCGCGCCCATCTCTTGGCCCATGAGGCCGGTGTTGAACGCGTCGTTCGCGCTGAGCATTGCGGAGAGGCTCGCGTTCGAGCCGCCCATCGCGCCTGAAGAAAGGCCGCTGAGTCCGTTGCCGAGCAGGCTCGACGTAGCGCCGCCGGCGAGGCTCCCGAGAATCGAAGGCGCAGCCGCTTCGAGCATCGGTGCGAGAAAGCTCATCTGTCCCTCCTAGTTGCTGTCGTCGTCGCCGTCGATCAGGCTCGACATGAGGTTGTTGCTTTGCGGCGACGACTGCGCGAGCGACGAGAGCGTGTTGATGTTGGTGAACGCGCTCGACTGTTGGCTGAGCGCGCTTTCGAGCGAGAGCGGATCGATCGAGGACGACGATGCGCCCGATGACGACAAGCCGCCGGTGAGGCCGCTCAGCACGCCCTCGACGCCGCCGGTGATGGCGCTTACCAGAAAACTCATGATGAAGAATTGCCTCCGTTGACGTAGTCGTCGATCGACATGCCGCCGCCGGCGCGATGGCCCGTCGCGTCGGTTCCCGTGACGGAACGCCAATGACCGTGTTGATGGTGGTGGAAATGCATGCGCGGCGCTTGCGGCAGCGGCACCGGCGCGCTTGCCCCGAGCTGCGAGTAATGACGCAGCACCGAATCCGCGTAATCGAGCGTTTGGCCGTCGCCCCACG